>CAYUXU010000070.1:0-5472 GCA_964449005.1 uncultured Erysipelotrichaceae bacterium
CCGACCTCCGGGTTATGAGCCCGACGAGCTACCGAACTGCTCTACCCCGCGATAACTACAACTAGGATTATACCATATAATTTTAATAAAGGAAATGGCGGAGGAACTGGGATTCGAACCCAGGCGCCGGCTTCCCGACCTACCGGTTTTCAAGACCGGACCCTTCAGCCACTTGGGTATTCCTCCATAGGCAAATCTTGGTGGACCCTGCAGGACTCGAACCTGCGACCAACCGGTTATGAGCCGGTCGCTCTGACCAACTGAGCTAAGGGTCCTTTATTAAAATTACAATGGTAGCGAGAGTGGGACTTGAACCCACGACCTCCCGGGTATGAACCGAGCGCTCTAGCCAACTAAGCTACCTCGCCATAACATTGGTCGGGATGACAGGATTTGAACCTGCGACCCCTTGATCCCAAATCAAGTGCACTACCAAGCTGTGCTACATCCCGATGTTAAGAAATAAAATGGCGCGCCCAGTAGGACTTGAACCCGCAACCTTTTGATCCGTAGTCAAACGCTCTATCCAGTTGAGCTATGGGCGCATCAGCGCAAAAATAACAGCGCTATATTATGATATCAAATTACCTAATTCTTTGCAATATGAAAAATGGCTTTTTAATGGGTTTTTTCTTGCTTTAATTCCCAATGAGTTAAAAGACTCATCCCAGCTCGGAGAATCATTAAAAGCCCTAAAGTAATTAAAGAATTAAGTTCAGAAATAATTAAAGTCTTGAGAGCTTCCCCAACCATGAGGAAAGTCAAACCAAGTGATAAACCTTCTCCAATTACCATGGTGGGACTCTTTTTAACCTTTTTAAAATAACTTTTGATATAGACAAATAAACCATCAAAAGTATTAATTGCAATAATTATTAATCCAATAACTTCAATCACAAAAACCAAATTCTCAACCACTGACTTAAATATATCGTGCATTTTTAACTCCTTTTAACCTCGCATTTTACTATAATACACTTCTAATATTTTGCAAGCTAAAACAGCTCTTTACTATCTAAAATTAGAGTAACTGGGCCATCATTGACTAATTCAACATGCATATAAGCTCCAAATTCTCCAGTTTCAACTTTATAGTCTTGAGCTAAACAATGGTTAAAATAATTATAAAGTTCATTAGCAACAATAAAATTAGCAGCATTAGTAAAACTAGGACGATTTCCTTTTTTTGCGTCACCATATAAAGTAAACTGTGAAATCGATAGAATTTCTCCACCAATATCTTTCAAACTCAAGTTCATCTTGCCATCAGCGTCATCAAAAATTCTTAAAGCACTTACTTTCTTTGCCATCTTTAAAGTTGTCGCCTGATCGTCTTCATCAGTAAAACCAACTAGAATGACTAATCCTTCCCCAATTTCTCCAACTACCATATTGCTTATTGAGACTTGGGCCTCTTTAACTCTTTGAATCACAACTCGCATTTTTATCACCTCAAGCTAATTATAACTTATATTTACTACTTCAACTTTAAAGTTAACAAAACAATTTCCGGTAAACTTAAGAAACGAGCTTTACCCCAACCACTGCCGAGACCACGACTAATATAAAGTTGTGAATTTTTCTGGAAGTAAAGACCGGCATAATATTTGGGGAAGAAAACCTTTTCTGAAGACAATACACCACCAAAAAATGGTAAATAGATCGCTCCTCCATGAACATGACCTGATAAAGTTAAATCAAAACCATATTTTTGGTAAACATCAAAATAAGCTGGGGTATGAGCTAACAAAATACTGAATTTATCACGGGGTTGTGGAAAGATATCTTTTAAGCGATTTAAATTAAACTGATAATATTCAGGATTCTTTTTAATTTTCTTTTGATGAGGATTGTTATAGTATCTCAGTCTGAGATTTAAACCATAAAGATCAATTTCAACTTGATTCCTTTTCAAAGTAACACTTTGATTATCTAAAACAATTACCCCTATCGCCTTTAGACCAATTAAAAATTCTTGCAATTTGTCAGGTTTCAGACTTAATTCATGATTTCCTACCACAAAATAAGTTGGTGCTAATGTTACTAAAACCTCTGCTAAAAAGTAGAAACGAGAAAAGTCTTTATTATAACGATTAATCATATCGCCCGTTAAAACAATTAAATCAAAATCCAGTTGTTGAATCTTTCTTAATAAATATTGATAATTTTTTCCATAGCTTTTATTATGTAAATCAGAGAGTTGCAATATTTTAAAATTATCAAACTCAGGTGGTATATTTGAAAAGAATAATTCTTTATTTGTAATAGTCAAATAAAAATTACTAATAACTACTAAAAAAATGAAGCTTAGCATTAAAAATAAATAAAAATAATAAATTGCTTTCATCTTAATTAAATGCTAGCGGTAGATGACGAACTACTAAATTTGCAGCACTTCTGACATACCTGGTGCAACGCTTCTCAGATGGATGCGGCGGATTATCTTTTAAAGCTTCTAATAAATCACGACAATCACGAGCACCATGTTCTTGTTGAAATTCTTGAATGATGCTAGTCATTTTTTCATAAAATTGACTTTTAGCGACTTTATCAGAAAAATCAGCAGGAGCTAAATGAAAACTTAAGACTAAGATTGCTCCTGATAAAGCCCCACAAATATCACCAAGACCAGCAATACCACCCCCAAATGTGGCAGTTAATTTAAGACTTGTCACATCATCGATTGGTAAGATATCATTAAAAGCTGTAAAAACTGCTTGGGCACAATTATAACCTTGATTAAATAGCTCTACTGCTTTATCTTCATATTTCATATTAATTACTCCTTTTAAAAAATAACTTGCCATATAGCTTAATTATAAGGCAAGTAGTGTTTTAAATCACTTTTTTTAAGTACCAGATTAAACTAAAATATATCATTACAAGCAAAATATATAGTCCACCACTAAAGAAAAGAAACTCATAATTTTCTTGGACCATACTGAAAAAGCTCATTAAGAATAATAAAGCTAAAAATAATAATAAGGTCAAATGACCGGCTTTTTCACGAATTGTTTTTAATCTTTCGTCATGTTGCTCAACAAACATCGCTTTAATCGCCTCAGGTCTTTTCTTCCAAGTAATTAGAAAATGGAGAAATGCGGCTAATACCGCGCCAAATGATCCACTTAATAATTGTACGATATGCGACGATTGACCTAATAAAGCTGAAATTGTCGAACCAACAAAATACCCAACTACCGTTAAAACGCTCATTAATGTGACATTATAATTATCTTTTTTCATTATTTTCTCCTTCATTTATAAATATCTCTTCAATCGGTAATTTAAAATAATCAGAAATTTTAAAAGCTAATAATAACGAGGGATTATAACGACCATTTTCTAATGAACTAATCGTTTGCCTTGATACTTTTAATATTTCAGCTAATTCCTCTTGACTTAAATTAGATTGCTTCCGCAATTTTTCTAAGTTGTTTTTCATTACTATTCCTTTCTATGTAAAGCGTCCTTTACATTAACATCTTAACAAAATATAATCTTATGTCAAGTTTACTTTACATATTATCGATGCGACAAGATTAAATTTGACTTATTTTGAATTAATTTCTCTATTTTTATAAAAAAATCTTGAAAATTGTTATAATTTTATTAGATGCAACTAGTAGTTGACACTTTTCTAAGCTGAGATGGTAGTAGGCAACTAACTAATTTCTTAAACTAGAACTATCAAAGAAAGGCCTGAATATCTCAGGAAGGTAAATAACATGATCTTAGCTGATAAAATTGTTTTACTAAGAAAACATAATAATTGGTCACAAGAAGAGTTTGCGATGTTAATGGAAGTATCGCGCCAAGCTGTCTCAAAATGGGAATTAGCCCAGTCAGTACCAGAACTCGACAAAATTCTTTTAATGGCTAATTTGTTTGGTGTAAGTACTGATTACTTGTTAAAAGATGAACTAGAGCTTGAAGAACATATTAAAAGTGAATTTGACTATAAATTAAAACGAGTAACGTTAAAAGAAGCCCAGAGTTTTTTAAAGCTAAAAGAGAAAACTAGTTATTTTCTCGCAATTGGGATAGCTTTATGTATTATCTCCCCGACTATTTTGATTGGATTAAATGGATTAGCCGAAGTGAATTCACAACTTGATCCAAAGTTTGCTAGTAGTTTAGGCATGATATTTTTAATTTTATTTGTTGCCGCTGGTATCACTTTGTTTTTAATTCATAACTATCAACTTAGTGATTATAAATATTTAAATGATGAAATCTTTGAAGTTGAATATGGTGTCACTAATTTAGTGAAACAAAAACAAACTAATTATCGGAAAACTTCTCAAATAATGACTATTATTGGGATTCTACTAATTATTCTATCGGTATTATCAATTTTTGTGACTGACTTACTTGATTTAGAACTCATGAACAATATCGCAGCAACTTTCTTACTAATTTTAGTTGCAAGTGGTGTCTTTCTTTTAGTACTAGCATCTTCCCGTAATAATTCTTATCTAATCTTGTTACAAGAAGGTGAATACAGTCAGCACAAGAAACGCCAAAATTCCTTAAAAGGCGCTATCGCAGCCATTTACTGGCTTGCAGTTACCGCTTATTATTTATTTGAGAGCTTTACCAAAATGAATTGGACTAAATCCTGGGTAATCTGGCCGGTGATGGGAGTTGTCTTTGCGGTTATTATGATTCTAGTAGAAGTTTATTATGATTATAAAAATAAAGCTTGATAATATCTTCACTAATTTGAAATAGATTTGTTATAATGAGCCAATAAGGAGCAAAGTAATGAGTAAAGTTTTATATTTACATGAAAATACCGCCATTATCAATTTTAATAATGGTTTTCCTAGTAGTATGGTTCAAATTTTAAACAGTGAAACTTTCGCCTATTTACTAGAAACTTATTTGTCACAAAAGGACAATCAAGTTACCAATCGCTTAAAAAATTTAGCTCCTAGTAATAACTATGTAAATGAAATCTTAACGTTTTTAAAAGAACTCCATGTTTATAAATTTAATGAAATTAAACATCCTTTTGCTCAAGATAAAAGCTTTGTCTTAGCGTTAATTGAAGATATTTATGATTACTGGCGGGGTTTTCAAAGATGCGGTGTCGTTTATTATGGCAAAAAGTCTAGTTCTGACTTTATTAGTTTTATAGATTTAGATAGTGATTTTAACCGTTATCTACTCCAGTTTTATCGTAATTTCCAAGAGAAAGTCATCGGTCGCTCGAATAAGATATATCGCCAGCTCCATGCTGGGACTAATGCTAGCATGATATTAACTAGTAAACCAAACTTATTGCCAGATAAATATCACTTTTTAAAAAGTGTGGCAACAATTGATGCGACTTTACAACACTCACCGTTAATTTTACATCCAAAAACTAAAAAAAGAGAAGGACATTTTATGGCTAGTCCTGATAATCCGCTTTTAGATGTAACTTTTAATAAAGATGAGTTTGTTTGTTATCCCGCCAAAGTTGGA
>CAYUXU010000071.1:0-1273 GCA_964449005.1 uncultured Erysipelotrichaceae bacterium
AATAATTAATTGACAAATAGCCACTGATTGATTACGATAATATATGAATAACTATTCATATTAAAGGAAGTGATCTTATGGCTAATAATTTCCATACAGAGAAAATCAAGATTACTGATGGAATGGCAACTGAAGTTAGTAATTTATTCAAAGTATTAGGCGATAAGACTCGCGTCAAAATAATTTCCGTGCTCTCTCAGCAGGAATTATGTGTTACTGATATTGCGAGTCTTTTAAATATGTCACATTCGGCCATTTCGCATCAACTGAAGGTTTTGCGTGATGCTCGTTTAGTTAAGTATCATAAAGCAGGCAAGACAGTTTTATATTCTTTAGTTGATGATCATGTCGTAACGATTTATAAGCAAGGCTTAGAACATGTTATTGAATAAGGGGATTAAATTATGTTGACTGATACAATAGCGGCAATCGCTACTCCGCTTCAAGCGGGAGCAATTTCTATCATAAAAATAAGTGGTAGTGATGCTTTTGAGATAATTTCAAAATTATTTAGTAAAAACTTAAGTCAGCTTGACGCTAATACCATTACTTATGGTCATATTTATGATCATGAAAAGATAGTGGATGAAGTATTAGTCTCAGTTTTTAAAGCACCTTTTTCTTATACGAGGGAAGATGTAGTTGAGATCAATTGTCATGGTGGTGTTTTTGTGACTCAAAAGATTTTAGCGTTATTACTAGCTAACGGCTGTCGTCTGGCTCAAGCTGGAGAATTTACTCAAAGAGCGTTCTTAAATGGCCGGATTGACTTAACTCAAGCTGAAGCGGCTAATGATTTAATTATGGCGCAAAATGAATATAGTGCGATTCAAGCTATTTCTGGTTTAAAGGGTAGTATTACCAAAATGTTAGAACCATTATTAACGGAAATGTTGGAAGTTATCGCTACTATTGAAGTCAATATTGATTATCCAGAGTATGATGATGTCCAAATTCTAAATAATCAATTAGTTTCACCATTATTAAATAATTGGGTAGAAACTTTAGATAAAATTGTTTCAGAAGCTGAAAAAAGTCGTATCTTAAAAGAAGGGGTAAAAACAGCTATTATTGGGAAACCAAATGTCGGTAAATCAAGTTTATTTAATGCTTTAATTAAGGAAGATAAAGCAATTGTCACTAACATTGAAGGGACGACCCGGGATTGGGTGGAAGGAATTGTCAGATTAGAAAATGTCACTTTACATTTAATTGATACCGCTGGTTTGAGAAATACTTTTGATATTGTGGAACAAATTGGGATTGATAAAAC
>CAYUXU010000071.1:1373-5438 GCA_964449005.1 uncultured Erysipelotrichaceae bacterium
CTTGATACTTTATTTAAGAATTTCTGTTTAGGAAAATAGGAGGAAAATCAAATGTGGATTGATTCTCATGCCCACTTTTGTGATAAACGGTATTTAGAAGACTTTGCGACATATGTAAAAAGAATGGAACAAGCTTCGGTAAAGCGAGTTTTAATTATTACTTTAAGCTTAGAGGAATATGAGACTGCTATAGCTTTACAGCAACAGTATCCTTTTTTAGATATTGCTTATGGGATTCATCCTGAAGCAGTTAATGAAATAAATCAATCTGATTGGGATATTATGCTGGATATTTTAAAACAAGGTAAAATTATTGCGATTGGTGAAATTGGTTTAGATTATTATTGGGTTAAAGATAATAAGGAGCTCCAAAAAGAAGTTTTTCAAAGACAACTTGAGCTTTCTAAAGAATTTAATTTACCGGTATTAATCCATATGCGCGATGCGTCGCAAGATACTTATCAAATTTTAAAAGTGGCCAATCTAAAAGCGGGCGGAATTATGCACTGTTATGGTGGCAGTCTTGAAATGGCCTATCAGTTTATAGATTTAGGTTTTTATATTTCTACTGCTGGTGTCGTAACTTTTAAAAATGCCAAAACTATTAAAGAAGTTATCAGAAATATCCCTTTAGATAAGATTTTAATTGAAACCGATAGTCCTTTTTTAACCCCTGAACCATTTCGTGGTAAACAAAATGAACCAAGTTATGTGGCTTATGTTGGCGAAGCGGTGGCAGCTTTAAAAGAGCTACCAATTAGTGAAGTAAGTAGTCAATTATTCGAGAATTACCAGAGACTTTTCAAGTTAAAGATTTGACACCTAGCTTGAGATGTGTTACTATCACTCCGGCACAAAAAGAGGTGAAAAATGAAGAAATTTATTCGTTATTTTCTAATTGTGACAACATTTTTCTTTTTAGTTGGTTGTACTAGTGGGCAAACTACTATCAATTTTCCAACTATAAGTCAAATGAATGCTGAGGAAAAACTTGAATGGGAAAATAAGATGAGCAATTTTGCTCCTGCTGGTTATACATTCTTAATTCAAAAAGAAACGGAAATATTAGAAGGACCAATCCTTAAGGAATATCCTAACGAAAAACCCAAGACTGGACTTTGGTTTTTAACCAAAACTCAGTCTGGTAAACTTGGAAAAGTTGAACGGGAATATTTATATACTTATGAAAGTAAGACAAAAACTTTACTTTCCAAAGTACCATTACCAAATACTGAAGTTTACTATGATGCTTTACCAGATAAATATGAATATTTAAACAAACCATCAGTTGGAAGTACTTTCGTATCTTCTGGCTTGACACGATTTGGAGTAAACTGTGTTGGTTGTCCAGTAGATAGCCAAGGACGTGGTAATACTTCTGCTGGTGTCAGAATTGCGCTTGATAGCGTTCGTCAAAAAGATGGGACTTGGAAGCCGGGAATTACTTATGAAGGTTACTACATCCTAGCAACTGATAAAGCAATTCCGCATTGTACCGTGGTAGAAGTAACTAATCATGGTTACAAAGGAATGGGATTAGAACCAGGGGTCCCATTTAAAGCGATTGTTTTAGATCGTGGTGGTGCGATTAAAAACGCCCGAATTGACTTTTTTGTTGGTGACGAAAATAACTTAAATGTGGTACGACCAGTTAAAAGTAATAAAAACTTTACAGTTGAAATTTTATCTTTTCATAGACGAGTTAGAAATGGTGCCAATTTCTATTGTGTCTTTGATTAAGTCAAACTTAAAAAGTCCTCGTTAAGAGGATTTTTTATTATTGGCTAGTTATAATTTCATTTTAAAAGTAGTGTATAATTAGGGTGGAGGGATTGTGTGGACATCCGAGAAATTATTGTTGTAGAAGGCAAGAAAGATAGTGCTAATTTAAAGCGCTTTTTAAAAGTAGATACAATTGAAACTAATGGCTTAAATTTATCAAGCGAATTAATGAACTTTTTGACTGAATTAGAACTAGCTCGCGGTTTAATTATATTTACTGATCCCGACCATGCTGGTGAGGTAATCCGTAGAAAAATTAATCAAGCCATTCCTGGTTGTAAAAATGCCTTTGTTTATTATAAAACATCCCGTAGTCAAGCTAAAGTGGGAGTTGAATATGCCAATCAAGAAGAAATTATTGCGGCATTAAGTCACCTGATTACTTTTCATGAGATTAATCATGAAGCATTAACATTAAAAGATTTAGCTAATTTAAATATTTTAGGACACTATGGTAAAACAACTCGGGAAGCAATTGCTGAATATTATCACTTAGGGTATTCTAATACTAAGACGTTTTTAAAACGTTTAAATTATCTTCAAATTTCTTATCAACAACTTGAAGACTTAATTGAAAGAGAAGCTTATGCCGAAAATTATCGCATCATATAAAGAAACCAAAGCATTAATTGATTACCATCAAATTTCAATACGAAGACGGTGGGGACAAAATTTTTTAATTGACCAAAATATTGTTGAAAAAATTGTTTCGAGTTGTGGTGAAATTACTCATCAAGCCGTAATTGAAATTGGGCCGGGTCTGGGTAGTTTAACCCAATTCCTTATTAAAGCAGCCAGGCATGTTATTGCTTATGAAATAGATGAGAAACTTTCTCTCGCTTTAAAGGAAAACTTTCTTGGTCAAGAAAATTTAGAAATTATAAATCAAGATTTTTTAAGTGTTGATTTAAAAAAATTATCTTCACAACTTTTAAAAGATTATCCTGGGATTAGTATTGTGGCGAATCTGCCATATTATATTACAACTCCAGTCTTATTTCATATTATAGAAAGCCAAGTTGAGTTTCAACAAATTACTTTAATGATGCAAAAAGAAGTGGCACTTAGATTATCGGCTTTAAAAAACACGAAAGATTACGGAAGTTTATCGGTGATTATTCAATATTTATTTGAAGTAGATTATTTATTTACAATTTCAAATCAAGTCTTTTATCCAAAACCCAAAGTTGATTCAGCCTTAATTAGTTTAAAAAGAAAAGTTCCAACTTTTGATTTAAAAAGTGAAGCTTTATTTTTTAAATTCATTAAAGATTCTTTTCGTTTTCGCCGAAAAACTCTTGCTAATAATTTAAAAGATATCATGGATTTAAAAGAATTAAATGAAACATTAAAGAAACTTGGATTTGACTTAAAAATCAGAGCAGAAGCTTTATCTTTAGAAGATTATTTAAAATTGTTTAAGGAGCTATATGAAAAGGAAATCATTTGCGAAAGTTAACTTAGCACTGGATGTGGTTAAAAGACTCGAGAGTGGCTATCATAGCTTAGATATGATAATGGCTCCGATTGATCTTTTTGACACGATTGAAATTACACCGCATTCAAATATGGAATTTACCTCAAATCGACCTTTTTTAGCTTGGAACGAAAAGAATTCTATTTATCAAGCTTTAACTTTAATTAAAGAAAAATATCAAATTGACACTAATTTTAAAATTCGATTAATGAAAAATATTCCTTCTAGAAGTGGGCTCGGTGGTGGTAGTAGCAACGCGGCAACGGTAATAAATATTTTGAATGAACTTTTAAAGCTTAAAATGTCAAAGCAAGATAAATTGGAAATTGCTTTAAAATGCGGTGCTGATGTTCCCTATTGTCTTTTTGGGAAACCAGCCCAAGTAAGTGGAATTGGTGAAAAAATTATTGGTTTTGATTTTAAAACAGATTTTTGGATGTTTCTAGTGAAACCAAATTTAGGTGTTTCTACTAAAGAAGCTTTTGCGACAATCAACTTCTCTGAATTACTTCATCCCAATATTAATCAAGTAAAAAAGGCTTTAGAAAATAATGATTATCAATTATTTATCAATGAGATTGGCAACAGTTTAGAAGCTAGTGCCGCTTTGTTAGGAGTTCCAGTTACAAAAATAAAAAATGATTTAGTCAGTTTTGGGTTTGATAAGGTAGTAATGTCAGGGAGTGGTTCTTCAATGATTGGATTTACGCAAGATGAAAAGCTTGTTGATCAAGCGGTGAATCATTATTTTTTAAAGTATTCATTTGTCAAAAAAACCAAAATAATCCTCGATACTAATCAAGTGT
>CAYUXU010000072.1:0-5413 GCA_964449005.1 uncultured Erysipelotrichaceae bacterium
AGGCTTTAATAATTTTGATAGCTCGGCAATAAATTGATCAATAAAGTTAAAAGACTGGTAATTATTTTGCTTTAAATATTTTAAAGCAATTTCTGGCATATAAGAACTTTCAGCAAAACCGCCAGGCACATCACTATTTACTTCGCTAATCGCCCAATCGTCACCCAAAATTGGATGAAAATCAAATCGCATTAAGCGAAGATGTTGATCTGGTTGATAATTTTTTAAATGTCTTAAAGCATCTTTAATTTTAAACGGCAATTTAAGTGGTTTTAAAAATTTCCGATTCTGATATAAGAAATTTTCCGCAGCTTCAGTTTCTCGACCTAACTTTTCAACATAGTTAACTAATAATTGATGTTCTTTTTGACTTAAAACTAAATAATAAGGAGCAATCGTATTATTATCGGAAAACTGTGGATCCCATTTATAGCCATCAAAAATAATTTTAAGACGATAATCTTGATAATCTTGACTTGGAAATGATAATAATTTCATTTTTTTCTCCTTTAATAGCCTTTATTGTATCATATCTTAATATTGTTTATTAATTGTTGGTATAATATATTAATAAAAGGAGCGAAATAGTTATGAAATATTTAATTATCATCCCAATTCTACTTGTTATATTTGCTTTTGTTTTTATGACCTATAATGCCTTAATCGCCAGACGTAATATGGTGAGAAATCAAAAAAGTCAAATTGATATTCAACTCCAAAGACGCTTTGATTTAATTCCGAATTTAGTTGAGGTAGTCAAAGGTTATGCCAAACATGAAAAATCAACCCTAGAAGATGTTGTTAAAGCTCGAACTAGTTATTTAAATGCAGGTCAAGATACTGAAGCAGCATTAAACGCCGATGGCCAATTAACTAGAGCATTATCGCGTTTATTTGTCTTGACCGAAGATTATCCCGACTTATTAGCTAATACTAACTTCTTGAATCTCCAAAAAGAACTTTCTGAAACCGAAAAGAAGATTGCTTTCTCCCGCCAGTTTTATAATGATTCAGTCAATAAATTAAATAATAAGATTGAAATGTTTCCGTCTAACCTTATTGCTTCAATCTTTGGATTTAAAAAGGAAGCTTACTTTGAAACTACGGATCTCGAAAGACAAAGTATTAGCGTTGACTTAGAATAACATAATTCAATATAAAAATCATGCCATCTAGAATTTCTGACTAGATGGTTTTCTCTTTTAAAGTACAATATTAATTGGAAAATATTAATCAAGGCCTTTATATGTTACATTAGTTATATAAGCTCTGACTTAAATATTGGAGATACTATGAAGATTTTAGTTGTTGATGACAATAAAATAATTAATGAATCAATCACTCAAGCTTTAAAAACTCATAATTTTTTGGTTGATTCGGTTTTTGATGGTGAAACCGCTCTTCATTACATTAGTACGATTAAATATGATTGTATTGTGCTTGATATTATGATGCCTAAGTTGGATGGTTTTCAAGTTGTCAAATTAGTTCGTGAAAAAGAGATTAATACCCCTATTTTATTTCTATCAGCGCGACAAAAGGTTGAAGATCGCATTAAAGGACTTTCTTTAGGTGGGGATGATTACTTAATAAAACCCTTTTCCATGGAAGAATTACTAGCTAGAATTCAAGTCTTAATTCGGCAAAAAGAAAATAAATCAGATTTGATTTATCAAGTTGATAATTTAGTTGTAAATGCCTCGGGCAAGACTGTTTTCAGAAATAATCAAGAAATTAACTTATCTTCAAAAGAGTACAATATTTTATTATATTTAATTCGAAACAAAAATAAAGTTCTCTCGCGGGAACAAATTTTGGAATATGTTTGGGATTTGGATTATGAAGGAACTTCCAATATTGTTGATGTTTATATCAATTATTTAAGAAAGAAGTTAAATATAAATAATGAGAAAAATCTAATACAAACGATTTATACTTTAGGATACGTTATTAAAGATGAAGAAAAATAAATTACCTTTTAAATTAAAAATAACTTTGTGGTATTCCGGTTTTATGTTTATTTTACTATCGGTAACTTTATATATTATTTATTCAATGAGTTCTTCTAGTTTAATGAATCAAACAGATCAAAAGTTAATTAGTAATTTGAATCGAGCAAAACAATATATAACTTATCAAGATGGCGTCTTTGACTTTGACAGTAATATTTTAGAACTTGATGATTTGGTTACAGTATTAATTTATGATGAATACGGTAATATTCTTTACGGAAATCCACCACGCTTATTTTCAATTGATACCCCCTTTAACAGTGGCTTAAATTCGGTTAGTCTACCTAATAATAATCGGTATTTATATCGTGACCTGGACTATAGTTTAGATGGTGCCCCCTTTAAATTAATGGTACGAGCCATTTCTGCTTATACTAATGTAAACTTAACCCTCCGCTATTTTTTAATTGCTTCATTAATTTTAGGACCAATTGGTATTCTTATTGCGATTTATGGTGGTTACAAATTAATGAATAGTATCTTTAAACCTATTAAAAATATTACGAACACTGCCATTGAAATAAAAAATAAAAAAGATTTAAGTTTGAGAATTGAAAGTGAAGCAGAGACCGATGAACTTGGTCGATTAGTATTAACCATCAATGATATGTTAGAACGAATAGAGCATGCTTTTCAACGTGAAAGTCGTTTTACTGATGATATTTCACATGAACTAAGAACCCCTTTAACAAGTCTTTTACTAGACATTGAGCTTTTACAACATAAAAGAGAATATGATACTACTATTATTGAAAGGCTTAATCAACAAATCAAATGGATGCGAGACTTAATTGAGAACATGAGCCTTTCAACTCAAAATATTAAAGTTGAAAAATTAGAAATAATTAATTTAAAGAATTTTATCTTAAATTTAATTTCTGAGTATTCGCAAGATATTAAAATAGATATTGATAACGCTCTTCAAATTAAAGCTGATCGCTTATTATTGAAACGAGTTTTAACTAATCTTTTGAATAATGCCTTTCAGTATGGAGCTAAACATGTAGAAATATCTTATCTTAATCAAAAATTAACTATTTTAGATGATGGAATTGGGATTAGTAGAAAAGATCTACCAAAAATTTGGGACCGTTTCTATCAAGTTGAATATGCTCGTTCCAGCGCAAATTCTTCTGGTTTAGGCCTATATTTTGTCAAAGAAGCTATCGCAGCTTTAAACTGGGAAATTACTGTAGAAAGTGAATTAGATTGTTTTACAAAATTTATTATCAAGATTAAAGATGAATTTTAATAACTTTTTAATCTTTGCCTAAGATAATAAGTTTGTAAGGAGGCTTATTATGAAAAAGTTTTTAATTATATTATTTGCTTTAGCCTTAGTTGGTTGTCAACAAAGTGGCATAATTGAACAGGTGAATACTCCCTTATCAATTCAAGAAGCAAAACGGGTAGCCTTAAGTCATGGCTTTATTAAAGAGAGTGATGCTAAATTTTTAGTTGAAGAATTAGTGGATTTTGATCCAGCTTATTATTTATTTGTGATTAATTATCATGATAAAAATCATTTATATAAAATTGAAACGAGATCTGGTAAAATCTTAGTTTCTAGTGATAGTGAAACTGAGGAATCAATCTCTAAAGAACTGGCTGCCATTGTTGAGCAGAAAAATGAGCATCAACATGAGAATACCAATGAAAACAATAATTCTCATCAAAATGAAACGCAACAAAAAACTGAGACACCACCAGCTTCTAAAAATATCAATAAAGAAAAAGCTTTAGAAATTGCTTTAAAGGATAGCGCCTTAAAACGAAGCAGTATTACAAAATTAGAAATTAAAGAAAAAGTTTCTAATAAAGTAAAAGTGTTTGAAGTCGAATTTTATTACAATCAATATGAATATGAGTATTATATTTCAATTTCAGACGGTAAAATAATAAAAAAAGAAATTGAATATGAAGGGAAACTTCATAACAACAATGAAATTAGTATGGCTCAAGCCAAACAACTAGCCTTAAGTCGGGTTAAAGGTGCTAATAATAACCATATTAAGATTAAAGAAGACTATGAGGATGGTCGTTTAGTTTATGAAGGTAAAATTCGTTTTAGTGGTTACGAATACGAATTTGAAATCGACGCTAAATCAGGAATCTTCTTAGAATGGGAAATGGAAGTTCTCCGCTAAACTAATTGAAATTTATTTTCTTAAAAGTTATCATTATCGATGATAACTTTTTTTATGCTCTTAATATCTTTATAGTTAATTAATTTATGATAGTATTAATTGGAAGGTGACGATATGAGAATAGGATTTATTGGATTAGGTAATATGAGTAGTGCCATTATTGAAGGATTAAAAAATTCTAAAAAGTTTGATCTAACTAACATCTACGCTAGTGGCAGAGATCTTGAAAAATTAAAAAGAAATACGAGACGATTAGATATTAATTATTGTGAAAATAATCAATCTTTAATAGATCAAGTTGATTTAATTTTTCTCGGAGTAAAACCAGAAGATTTAAATAATTTAAAACTTGATTTCAAAAATAAAATTGTTATCTCAATGGCAGCGAAAACTAATCTTAAGACCTTGATTAAACTTTTTGGCAATCGCCCTTTCGTACGAATTATGCCTAACTTAAATGTCGCGATTAATCAAGGTAGCATTGCCTATACCTCATATCAACTTAACGAGGAGAAAAATCAAGAAATAATTACGTTGCTTAATTTACTTGGAAAAGTATGGGTAATCGATGAAACAAAATTTAGCGGCTTTGTAGCTTTAGCTGGAAGCCTTCCCGCCCTTATCTATCGCTTTATTGATGTAATAAGTGATACCGCTACTGAAGCTGGTTATCTCAAAGCAGAAGCTTTAGAAATTGCTTCTCACACAATAAGCAGTAGTGCTACTTACTTAAATCAGCTAAAAACTACTCCTAAAGAGTTAATTACAAAAGTTGCTTCAAAAAATGGAACTACTGAAGCCGGTCTAATTATCTTAAATGAAAAACATTTTAATGAAATTTTATCAGAAGCAATTAGAGCAATTATATTAAAAGATAAAAAGGGTAATTCTTAACGAATTTGCCCTTTTCCTTTAACGATATATTTATAGGTTGTTAGTGCTTTTAACCCCATTGGGCCACGAGCATGAAGCTTTTGGGTACTAATTCCTATTTCTGCCCCTAAGCCAAAAACAAAACCATCTGTAAAACGAGTTGATGCATTAACATAAACGGCTGCCGAATCTATTTTTTCAACAAACAAATCAGCATGAACTTGATTATCTGTCAAAATAGCATCAGAGTGACCGGTATGATGTTGGCTAATATGTTTAATTGCCTGATTAATATCTTTGACAACTGTAATCGAAAGCGTTTTATCTAAATACTCGGTATAAAAATCTGCTTCGGTAGCTGTTTCAATTCGGGAGTCAATA
>CAYUXU010000073.1:0-5374 GCA_964449005.1 uncultured Erysipelotrichaceae bacterium
CCTCTTTTTCGCTACATTAGTTATAATAAGATGAGAGGTCAATATGTTTATTATCGAAAAAGAAGTAAGTCATGAACTAACTATTAATAAATCACGATTTATTACTTTTTTAAAACCGATTGATAGTGAAGCAGCTGCCAGTCAATATTTAAGAGAAGTTAAAAAGAATCACCCCAAAGCTACCCATCATTGTTATGCTTATATTATTGAACCACATATTAATCGTAGCAATGATGATGGAGAGCCCGCTGGAACTGCCGGTGTCCCGATTTTAGAAGTTCTCCTCAAACAAGAGTTAACCAATCTAATTGCGGTAGTAGTTCGCTACTATGGTGGTATTCCGTTGGGGGCAGGTGGATTAATCCGGGCTTATAGTAGAAGTGTCAGTGAAACTTTAAAACTAGTTGATACTTATCAATTAGTAGAAACCAAAGTTTATCAAGTTAGTTTTGGCTATCATCAAATCGATTTAATCAATAGTTTCCTGGGAAATAATCAAATTTTAAATAAAGATTTCCAGGAAACGGTTACTTATCAATTTGCGACTAATGATATCGATATTATTAAAGGAATTACGAATTTAACTTCAGGAACAGTAATTCCCCAGTTTTTAGAAACAAGATTAATTTCTTCAATCAAAAAGGATACTGAAAAGTGAAATTACCAAAATTTGAAAAAAATGCCACTGTTGTTTTAGATAGCTACCAAAGAAATCCTTTTTTCTATGAACTATTGAAAGATGTTTCTGGAATAACTCATTTAGAAACAACCTCATTAAATCGTCTCTATAACTTAGATTTTGAAGATGATTTAGAGTTAATTGTCTTGTTTTTTAAGACTTTAAATGATCCTCACTTAAAATTAAACATTTTTCATAACTATCGAAATTCGTTAAATTTTGTTTTAGAACTTATAACTCTTTATAAAATTATTAATACTCATAAAATTAATCTAACTGCTTTACCTAAATCAAATCAAAAAGAACAAGAAGTTTATTTTATTATGGAGGAAGTATTCCAAGTTAAGACCAACTTCCAAAATAAGATTATGATGCCGCTTCAGAAAGATTTTCTTTATCAAATCGAAGGATTTGAAAGAGAACTATGGGAGTTACCACTTCTCCAAAAAATCGATGCCAAGCCAATCTCAATTATTAATCAAAAAGATATTCACCTGAAAGCTTTTAAGACTTTAAATAATCGTCTTGAAATTGAAGCAGTTGCTCAACAAATTATTGACTTGAAATTACCGTTAAATGAGACCATGATAATTTGTCTCAGTGATAGTTACTACCCAATCATTAAACAAGTCTTTCAACGTTACAATTTACCTTTTTACTTAAATGACTTAGATGATAAATTTCAATTCATTGAACAATTTATTAACTTATTTAGTCTTTGGGAAAAACCCACTACTAATTCTCTTTTAAAGTGTCTTGAAGCCAATTGTTGGAATTTAAAAGATCCGTTTTCTTTAATTTCTTTATTAGAATATTATCAAGTGGATTTTGATGCACTATTAAACTTTGTACCTGACCAAGATCTCAGTACTCTAAAATATCATTATTTAGAAAAAAATAATCTAGAATCCTTAATTAATAAGACTCAAGCTGATTTAGCTAATTTAAAACATGCTGTGGCAAAAATCTTAGAGATTAAAGATTTAAAGGATGCTTTAAATCATTTCTACAGTTTAGTATATCAAAATATTTCTATCGGCGAAAAAGATAATTTAATTAAGCTGAAGACTAACTTGGAAAATTATTATCCCCATTTAAATTCTTTAAAAGAGAAAACCGAACTATTAAAATATTTACTACAAAGAATTCGACCAACGAACCATGATAGCTATTTAAATCAAATCATTGTCAGTAACCAAAAGAAATTCTTTTATCCTAATTTAAAACATTGTTTTATTGTAGGTGGACTAAACACCAATTATCCTAACGTTTATAAATATAATGGAATCATTGATGAAACTTATTTAGCAAAATTACCATTATTGCCTTTATCCGAAAGAACTGAAAGATATCTCAATTCTTTAGAGAAAATCTTTGCGATTGCACCTAATATATATCTCAGTTTCCCTTATGCGGATTTCCAAGGAAAGCCTTTGATATTAGCAGCTGAATTTGAAGATCTTGCTAAAAAGCATCAAACTACTTTTTTAGAATATAAAGTTCTTGAAAATGATATCTTACCCGATAAAGACTATCAAATTAATCCTGAACTGCTTTGGTCTTTGATTAGTAAGGATAATACAATTTACGGTTCAGTTAGTTCCTTCGAAGATTACACGACTAATAATTATCATTATTTTCTAAAACATGCTTTAAAATTAAAAGAATACCAATTACCAAATTTTAATAGTGCAAATCTTGGCACTATAACTCATGATTTAATTGAAATATTAATTCATAAATATCAGAAAGAATACACGAAAGTTAGTTTTGAAGATTTACAAGAAATCGTTAGCTCACTTTTTCAGCAATATCAAATACATTCTCAATTAAGTCAAAAAGAAGGGGAATTAATTAAACTACGTTATTTAAGGCAACTCACTAGTTGGCTGCGATTTTTAGATGAGTATGAAGCTTCAAATAGTTTTATGCCAGCTTTAGTTGAAAAACCTTTTGAAGCAGAATTAATAATTGATGATGTAAAATTAATTTTAAAAGGTCGAATCGACCGGATTGATATTAGTGATACATATTTCCAAATTATTGATTTTAAAAGTAGTAAGAGAGAACTAAAAGATGCTGAGATTGCCCAAGGATTACAACTTCAACTTTTAACTTATTTGTATTTCTATAGTAAAGAAACTGATTTAAAACCTTTTGGAGCTTATTATAGCTTTTTACCCACTGGTTATATTAATCAAATTAATGCTTCTATTAATTTTAGACCAAACTTAGCTAAAATCGAAATAACTAATCCTCTTTTAGAACATGATGCATTTGTTAAACAGCTACAACTTCCGGGAAAAACTTTTGGAAATCCTGCTACTCTTTTCTCTAATTCTAAATATGTCAAAGATTTAAAAGGAACCGATAATATTACTTCAAGTCAAAAATTAGATTTTAACAAAGTTGAAACTTTTATCAAAGAAGTTTATCAAGCGATTATTTTAAAACTTAAAGCTGGTGAAATTGATTGCTATCCAGTTAAAGGTGGCTGTCAATTTTGTCCTTATAAGAATATTTGTCAATATCAAGGTGATGATGATAAACAAGAAATGTTAACATCAAGCATCGACTTTAAGGAAGAGGTTAAAGATGCTAAATAGTAGATTAAACCAAGAACAACAAGAAGCAGTAAATACCTTAGGCAAAAATATTATTGTTGCTGCTAGTGCTGGTACTGGTAAAACGACAACCCTAGTCGAAAGAATTATTAAACGAGTTGCGATGGATAAAGTTTCAATAGATCATATTGTTGCAATTACTTTCACTAATGCTGCGGCTGCAGAAATGAAAAAACGACTTACCCAAAGAATTATTGAGATTTCGGAAAAGTATCCTTCTGATTACTTAAAGCAACAGCAATATTTAATTTCCACAGCTGATATTTCAACAATTCATTCTTTCTGTTTAAAAATCATTAAAAACTATTACTACGCAATTGAACTTGATCCAGTTTTAACTACTAATATCTTCGATGAGTTAGAACTATCCTTAATTAAAGATCAAGCTTTTAACTATCTCTACGAAACTAAAGTTTTAAGTGATCCTTTAAAGTATGAAGCACTTTTAAATAGTTTAAGTAATCGGCCCTTAGATAAAAATACTTTAAAAGAGACAATTTTAGCATTAGCCAATACTGCAATTCTTCAAATTGATCCCAAAACTTGGCTTAAAAATTCTTTAAACGATTTTAACGCAGATGGTAGCTTTCAACAATTAACCAAAACTTCTGAAAATGCATGGTGGAATTATTTACAATTTCAAGTCGCTATCTTAAAACAAATTATTGAAAATATTAAAGTTTATTTAGAAGAAAATAGTCTATATGATGATTCCGAAATAACCTATTACCAAAACCATCAATTATCTTTCGATAGATTAGAAACTGCCTGCCAAATGCGTAATTACCAAAGCTTCCAATCAGAAATCGAAAAACTGACCACAATCAAAAAAGTAGCTAGTTTTAAAGATGAAAGCAAAAGTCGAGAGGACTATCAAAAAAAGTTAAAAGAAATTTGGGCTAATCTATATCCTGAAAATACGATTATGAGTGATTTAAGAAATCAAAAGCCAATCATGACGAATCTAGTAGAACTGACTTTAGATTATTTAGAAAAGTTTAAACAATTAAAACTTGAAGCACAGGGACTTGATTTTAACGATTTAGAACGTTTTGCCTATCAAATCTTAATTGCCAATAATTATGAAGTTGCTCACGAACTAAAAAATCATTATCAAGAAATTTTAGTTGATGAATTCCAAGATACTAATCATCTTCAAAATTCTATCGTTGATTTAATCAGTCAAGGAAACAATGTTTTTCGTGTTGGTGATGTCAAGCAAGCGATTTATCGCTTCCGGGGTGGTAATCCAACCATTATGCAAGAACTAATCGTAAAAGGACAAACTGATGAGAATTATCAAGTAATATATTTAAGACACAATTATCGTTCGAAAATAAATATCATTAATTTTACTAATGATACCTTTAATCACTTAATGAATTTGAATTACTATGATAATTATTATTTAGAAGCCGATCAAGTGGCTAGTGGTATCCCTCAACAAGAAGAAAATAGCTCACCAGTAATCTTTAAATATTTAAATTATGACAAAGAAATTAAAATAGGCCTTAATCGAGCTAAAGCTGAATTTATAGCTAGTGAAATTATCAAATTGGTGGCAGCAGGAGCAAAGTATTCTGATATTGTCGTATTATTACGAGGTCATAGTCAGAAAAAGGCACTACGGCAAGTCTTTGAAAAAAATAACATTCCTTCTCATATTTTATTAAAAGATGGCTTTGTTGAAGCTCCTGGTATTTTAACTGTGATGGCAGTTTTAAATTATTTAATTAATCCAAAAGATGAAATCTCATTTGTGGCTATTTTAAAAAATCTATTCAGTTTTTCGAATAATCAACTTGCTGAAATTAAACTAGCGAAAAATGAATTAAGTTTTGTGGAATATTTAAATTCAATTAACCACCCAGTTATTGCTATCTTAAATAATCTTAAATCAATTAACCCCTATCACTTAACTGATATCCTAAATCAAATTTATCAAATTGAGAATTACTATCAAGATAAGTGTGATAAAGAACAACGGACTAATTTAGATCTTCTTTATGATAAGGCGATTTTATACCAAGCAAACAGTGTCCATATTCATAGTTTTTATAATCTTCTTTTA
>CAYUXU010000074.1:0-5343 GCA_964449005.1 uncultured Erysipelotrichaceae bacterium
ATAATTTACTTAATCTTCTATAGTTTAATTAATCAAAGAGATCAAAATCATCAAAGCCTTCAAAAATAGCTTCAAAGAAGAGGTTGTTATCACTGCCCTCAGGAGTCATGGAATCAATCTTCCAATCTTTACCTACTTTTATGAGATGAAGTGGTGCTTCAACTGTTTTGTAATGAGAGTCTTTAACTGAATCGGTAAAGACATCAACTAACATTTTAAGGGCATCCTCATCACTTAAAGAATCGAAATCAACGTCACCACTTAACGTCATCGTCAAGAACGCTGAAATCATGATTTGATAAGCTGACGAGAAATCTAAGACATCGATCGCAACTGTCACAACCGCCTTATCACCACTAACTTCTTCCTTGAGAATTTTATGTGATTTCTTGAAGAATAATCCCCAAAGTGCTTGAACAAACTCAAGATCTTCTACTTCATCCATCTCATCAGTAAAGAAATCTGCATCAAGCTGGTCTTCCGCTACTAAATACTTATTCATTTCAGTAATGTCATAGTTTTCAAATGCCGTTAGAAATTTATCGGCAACCTGTTGCGTTTGGGTAGCTTTCACTTTACCACCGCTACAGGCAACTAAGAGACTTCCAACTAAAATGATACCTAAAAACTTACGTAGTTTTTTCATACTCATTCTCCTTTAGATGTATAAATCTTGCATTAATTATAACATGTTTAAAAAATTAAGATATTAAAAGGCCCAGCTAAGCTGAGCCTAAATTATGATTTATTTTAAAATGAAATGTAACAGGAATACTGGAAGAAGCAGCCAAACAATCGGCTTGATCTCTTTTCCTCGTTTTGAAGCCAAGGCTGTCACAATGTAAGTAATAAAGCCAATCGCAATTCCATTAGAAATTGAATAAGTTAATACCATCATAATTACCGTAATAAATCCGCTGGCGGCAAAAACAAAATCATTCCAATCAATGCCACCTAATTGTTGTGCCATCAAAATTCCAACCACGATTAAAGCAGGAGCAGTAACCGCTGAGTTTACAACAATTAATAATGGTGATAAGAAAATTGAAATAATAAATAGGAACCCGGTCGTAACGGTAGTTAAACCAGTTCGTCCCCCAACTTCAATTCCAGAAGCTGATTCAATAAAAGATGTAACCGTTGAAGTCCCAATCATTGAACCAAAAACTGTACCCACCGCATCAGACATGAAAGCTTTTTCAACATCTTTTAAACTACCATCTTCTTGAATTAAATTAGTACGATTCGCAACCGCTACTAAAGTTCCCGCAGTATCAAAGAAGTCCACAAACAAGAAAGTAAAGATGATTATGATAGCTTGTGGATGAGCCAGTAATTCATTAAATCCTCTCGCAAATGCCCCAAAGGCTGAGAAGTCAAGATTAGCACTAAAGATGGCGGTTGGTAATTCTGGCATTCCCGCAATTCCTAAGACACCTGCGACTACGCCAATTAAAGCTGTTGCGACCATTCCAAAGAAAACGGCAGCTTTTACTTTAAAGGCTAATAAAACTAAAGTAATCATCAAACCAACTAAAGCCAGTAAAACTGAAGGATCAGTAAAATCACCCAAAGCAACAGCGGTTGCTGGATCAGTTACTACAATGGCAGCATTTTTTAATCCAATAAAGGCAATAAAAAATCCAATTCCAGCCCCAATCGCTAATTTTAATTGATTAGGAATCGATTCAATCACCCATCTTCGAATCCCTGTAAAGCTAATTAACATAAAAACCAAACCAGAAACAAAGACCGCTGTTAAGGCTGCTTCCCAACTTAGATTATAATTAAACACTACATTATAAGTAAAGAAAGCATTAAGTCCCATTCCTGGTGCTAAAGCTACTGGGTAATTTGCATAAACTCCCATTAAGATTGAGGCAAAAGCAGCCGATAAAGCGGTTGCTAAAAAAGCCGCTTGAAATGGAACGCCTCCATCAGATAAAATTCCCGGGTTAACTGCTAGGATATACGCCATCGTTAAGAAGGTCGTTAATCCAGCAAGTAACTCAGTTTTTACAGTTGTGCCTTTTTCTTTAAGGCCAAATAATTTTTGAAACATAAGTTTCCCCTTTCTGTGTGCTAAACCGTCTGAGAAATGAAAAAAACTTCCATCCGTATAGACAGAAGCACGCCAAAAAGCGCTTCCATCGTAGTCCAGCTCTTTACGGTAGCCGGGTAGAAACTCTTGCGCCATATCCGCAAGGATATACGGTTTTAGCATGTATTTATTTTAACAAGATTATTTCAATAATGCAATATTTTTTTATTGACCAAATTTGTCAATTACTTCTAAAAAGACCGGATGCTTCATGTAGCCCCCATAAGCTAAATCACAACTGCCAATCCCATAGCTAGTATTTCCTTCAATAATGATTGGTCCATCTTCTGCCAAAGCCAGATCCCAACCAGTTAGTCTGAGCTGAAAAGTTGCTGCAGCTTTTTTTACTAAGGCTATGGCTGCTGCAATATCAGGCAATTGATATCCATCTAGTAAAATGTTTGTTTCCAAAGTATGACTATAAGGATGGTAACCAGTTTTTAATTTTTGAATTCCTTCACCCCGAAACTTTCCAGTTGCTAAATCGATTGGGACAAAGTAGCCACCAGCCGTTATATTATCAATTTCGCTCCCCGCCTGGCCAACTCGCATAAAAGCCGAAAGTAATTCAACTTCACCGTCATCCTTAATAAAAACACTGAAACGAATGGTATTAACACTACTCTTATTAATTAAATTAACTGTTGGATGTTGAATGACTAGCCTTTGAAAAATAAAGTTTGATTTAATTACTTGGGTAAAAATTGTTTCTAATAAAGCTAAATCTTCCAACTTCTCTAAAGTAATTTTGTAACAATTTTCACCTTGATGTCCGTCAATAGGTTTAACGAAAATTGCTTGAGCCGGTTCTTTTTTAACTAAAGTTGTTAAAAGTTTTTGAAAATCATTAAAACTGGTAATCTTTTGGGGTTTATCTTCAATAAAAAATTGCTGTTTCTCATTATAAGCTAATAAATAAGGTGTATTAATCTGATTTTTTTGACATATCTCGTAAAATAACAACTTATCATTAAGATTTTTTGTTAATTCAGCTGGATAAAGTTCTTTATTGAGCCAAATTCGATAAATAATCCGATCATCTACAAAATTGTCTAAGCTCGGAGCTCCTTTACGATAGATAAAATAAGTAAAATATTGCTTGACAAAACGCTTTTGACGCCATGAATAAGTTAGAAACTCTTTAATTATCGTAAAATAGTTCTCTTTTAGAGGATCCTTTAAAAAATTCTTAACAACTTTAAGTCTTGTTTTCATCTTCTACCTCGATTTAATATATAATAATTATAACAAATCTAGCGATTGATATTAATTAAAATATCTGACAAGTGCTATAATATCGTTAGAAACAGGTGAGATTATGAAGCAAGCCAATTTAAATGTTGCCCCAAAGAAAGAGAGTTTCAATCAAACGAGCTTATTACTTTTATTTTTAGTTTTAAGCATTTATTATTTGGAAACAATTTTCCGACTGATTACTAGTAAAACTTTCATTGCACCAAGCCTCTGGTTCGCCTTCAGTTTTGGGATAATTTATGCTTTAAGTATTTACTTAATTAGTTTAGTTATTCCCAAGAAAGTCCAGAAGTATTTGACTTTCTTTTTCTTATTTTTAATCAGTGCTATTTTTGTTAGCCAATTTATTTATTATAAAATCTTTCAAACCTTTTATACGATTTATTCCGTGACTAATTCAAGTCAAGTCTTTGAATTTTGGAAAGAAGTTTTACTAACTGTTAAGGATAATTGGTTTGGAGTTCTCTTACTATTATTACCAATCATCAGCTTTACTTTCTTACAAAAGAAATTAGTTGGCTTTTATCAACTCCATCTTAAAACTACTTTATTAACAATTGTCATCAGTTTAGCCTTTTACATACTTGCCATCTTTGGGTTAAGAATCAATCCCAGTGGTGCCATCTCACCATATAATTTATATTATAAAATTCATCTCCCACAAGCTTCCGTTAATAACTTAGGTTTATTAACTTATCTGCGAGTTGATCTCCAAAGATATTTAACTAATTGGTCGGAACAATTAATTGATAATCCAGAAGAAGATTTGGAAGAAGAACCTGAACCGGAAGTTGAAGTAGAATATAATGTTTTAGATATCGATTTTAAAAGTTTAATTGAAAATGAAAAGAATCAAACAATTATAGATATGCATCAATATTTTGCGGGAGTTACTCCTACCGCAAAAAATGAGTTCACTGGTTTATATCAAGATTACAATTTAATTGTCTTAACTGCAGAAGCCTTCTCCCATCTGGCGGTTCATCCTGAAATAACACCGACTTTATATAAGATGGTTCATGAAGGATATTATTTTCCAAACTTTTATACCCCTTCTTGGGGAGTTAGTACTTCAGATGGTGAGTATGTTGCCAACGTAGGTTTAATCCCAAAAAGTGATGTCTGGAGCTTCTTTAGATCTAGCAATAATTACTTACCGTTTGCCTTAGGAAATCAGATGAAACAGCTAGGTTACAGCACACGAGCTTACCATAATCATACTTATACTTATTATTATCGTCATTTATCGCATCCTAATTTAGGTTACTTCTACCAAGGTTTAGGTAATGGTTTAAATGTCCGAAGAACTTGGCCTGAATCAGACTTAGAGATGATGGAATTAACGATCCCACGTTACATTAATGACCAACCTTTCCATACCTACTATATGACGGTCAGTGGTCACCTTCAATACACTTATAATGGTAACGCGATGTCCACTAAGAATCGAAAATATGTTAAAGATTTACCACTTTCTGAACCAGCCCAAGCTTATCTCGGTGCCCAAATTGAACTTGATCGTGCTTTAAAATACTTATTAGAAAAACTTGAAGAAGCTAATATCGCTGATAAAACCTTAATTGTTTTAAGTGCTGATCATTATCCTTACGGCTTAAAACTAAAACATATGGAAGAATTAGCTGGTCATAGTATTGAAAAGAATTTTGAACTATATCGTAATGCCTTTATCTTATATACTCCTAATATGACCCCGATGACAATAGAAAAGCCCGCTTCAAGCTTAGACATTATGCCAACTATCTCTAATTTAATGGGCTTACCTTTTGATTCTCGTTTATTTATGGGCCGAGATTTATTTTCAGATAGCGAATCATTAATCATCTTTGAAAACCGCAGTTTTATTACCCCGCGCGGTCGTTATAACTCAAAAATTAACCAATTTATTTTAAATGAAGGTTATGAAGATGATCCTAATTACTTAAATAAAATTAAAAACCAGGTTAATGCTAAGTTTTATTACTCAACTA
>CAYUXU010000075.1:0-5167 GCA_964449005.1 uncultured Erysipelotrichaceae bacterium
TCAATTTATCTTCGAGTTAACCAAAATATTAAAACCTCAATCGACGATACTGCTGGTACATTGTACGTCATATAGTGATGATCGCCAAGTAATGCAAGCGATTGGTGATAAATTAGCGAAACAGGACCATCAAGTTATTTATGGTGCTGCCGATCATATTAAGTTTGTGAAAGGGCAAGCCGTATCTATCTTAGACTTAAACCAAGGTCCAATTGATGCCATTATTCGCTTTAATCCAATTGAGTGGGTGGTCTCAATCCAACCTAGAACTTGGTATGGTTATTTTAAAACTACCACTTTATCTTGTAATCACCCGATTGCAGTTATTACTCAATCAAAACGGTTTCCATTAATTTGGAATAATTTAGAAGCTCATGGTTTAAGCTTTCAAGCTTGGCGAAAATTATTACCAGAGACCCGCGATTCGAGACAAATTAAAGGCGATAAAGACTTTATCTATAAACCGGTTTGGGGCCGGGTCGGAGAAGGGATTACTATTTTAGAAGCCTCTCGCGATGATGAGTATCAAAAGACTTTGAAAGATGTTAAACGACATCCTCGAAAATATATTGCTCAAAAACGATTTTCGAGTTTACCAATCAAAGATGAAAATGGTAAAGAGTTTCATCTTTCACTTGGAATTTACTATTTAGCTGGAAAATTTGCTGGTTATTATGGACGAATTAGTGATGTTCCTCGGATTGACTCCCATGCTAGTGAGCTAGCTGTTTTTGTGGAAGGAGAAAATGATGAGAAGTAAAGAACTTTTTCAAAGTTGGGCTCCCACTAACTTACCGTGGTCAAATTGGGTTAAACCACCAATCTTTATGAATTTAAAATCAGATACATCTTTTAATTATAATTTACCAAAAATTAATTACTTATCAGAAATTATTACTAATTATGCAATAATTGTCGATTTAGCCAATGTTGATAGTGTTTTAACTGGTTTAGCACTCGGAAAACTAGGTTATCAACCAGTGCCACTTTATAATGGCACTTTCCCACAAAGTGGGGCTCGTGCCTTAGTTGATCTTGCTATTATTCAAGATGCGCTCCGTTGGGGTAAGCCGATTTTCGATAATCTAACTTTAGATAAAAGCTCGCCACCAGCATTTCTAATTGATAGTCAACGAATTTTCCGTTATAAAATGGAAGCGGGATTATTTGATAATAGTTGGGATGTTTATCCACACGATTTACCTTCACCAAATTATTTAAAACAAAAAGGGATTGATACCATTTTAGTTCAAACTCATGAATTAAATCGCGATCTAAAACGAGTTTTATATAACTTCCAAGAAAAAGGATTAAAGATCTTAAGTACTAATGGCTTTGAAACACCCAAAGAAATTAAAATTACGAAACCACCAAAAAAAGATAAATTCCACTAAAAAAGAGCTAATTAGTTAGCTCTTTGGTTTATTTAGTGACCACCGCCACCACCACCACCGCCACGACCACCGCCACCGTAGCCACCATGACCACCACTACGAGCGGTATAAGAGGCGGAGCGAGTTGCCGATGAGAAGGAGCGACTAGTAGTATTGTAAAAGCTTCGGGAACGGAAGACATTATTGTAAAGAATCGGGCTGCTGGCTAACATTGCTTCTGGAATTACTACCTTCAAGGCTTTAATAACTTTGTCAGAAATTCCAAAAGCTGTGGCATAAATTAAATATTTCTCCCAGATTGCTAGTTCCATAACGCCACGTTCGACCATCAAAGTTTCATCATTTAAGAAATTGTAGAGACCACGCCACTTGTTGTATTCATCTTCACCAAATTGAGTTAACAATATATATTTTCTTGATAGAAACACTAAAAGGATAGCACCAAGAAGCATGACACCACCAATCACAAAAAATGATCCAAAAGCTAAATCATAACGGGTTTCAAAGATAATTAAATGTCCGACCAACATAATTAAAAATGCTAAAAAGACATAAATACCAGCCCAAGCTCGGAAGGCTTGTTTTGGCGATTTGAAATTAAGCTTTTGGAAGTAACCTTGATTGACACCAATCGATCCTACCGCATTTTTAACTTCTGTTAAGAAATTATTAGTATATTCGTAATCATTTTTAACTTTGTTTTGAAAATCTTTGACGGTGATAGCGTTTTGGGTGGTATGTCTGGTTATTAAATTTAAATATGCTCTTTCAACAGACGATAAAGGTTCCCTTAAGTCAACCGCATCAGGCGCTAAGTTTGGTTTAAGCTCAATTAGAATATTATCATCTTTAATTTTTTTAGTAGGACTAAGTTGTCTCATTTCTAGATAGCCTTTATCAGCTAAGCTTAACATCGCTGCGGCATAGCCATCGCCCATATCATCAACTTCTTGATGTTTTGAGAAAACGAGCTTTCTGGCAAAATTAGCATCGAGCGGACTTGGAATATCGCGGAAATAATCTATTTCTAAAGTGGGTTTAAAGAGTTTATATTTCCCTTTAAAATATGCATTGATTAAGAAGACCACTATCAAAGTAATTGCTGAAAAAATAGATGAAATGGTTAAGGTATTAAGTTTTTTCTGGTAATAAATTTCTGGTAAGGCTTCGTAGTTAGCCTGTGAGCGATTAATTGCGGCTAACATATCACTATTGTAATAATAGTTTTCTGACGCATACTTGGAAAATTTATGAGCGTCTTCTCCAAATGCAACTAAGGCAAATTCTAAATAATTATTATACGCTTTAAATTTTAAATCAGATTTATTTAAATCAAAAGTGAAAGTATGATAACCAGGATGCAGGGTTGTTGACTCAACAAAGTCAAATTGATGAGAATTTGTCCCATAAGTATAAGCATGATAATTGTCAGAAGCAGGCATCAACTCAATTGGGACTAAGATTTCGCCTTTGACTGAATTAAGATATTTGGTAGTAGGCCCAGAATAAAAGGCTAAGTATAATTCTGATGCATCTTGATAACGTAAGACCGCATTATTCATTTCATATTCAATTTCATAGACAATCGTGTCACGGTAAAGTCCATCAACATAAAAGATTAATGATTCATAGAAGTAGTAATCATCATAAGGACCAGGGCTATGATACCATTTGTTGGGACCCAAACCAATATCAGTATTAATGTAGTCGTCGTCCCACCAGTAAAGCTTAGGGGCTTCAGGATAAATTAACTCACTACCGTCAGCAAAGATTTCTTTCACTGATAAAACGTTGTAATCGACTAAAACGCCATCATAGTAGGCCTCTGGTAATTCACGCCATAATTCCCAAAACAAATTATTTTCAGAAGCAGCGTGGACGTCAAAAGTTAATCTTTCTTTAATAATGACCTTTCCGTTACCGCCAGGCTCATCAACTACTAGAGCTTGATACTGTAAGTCAGTGATTCTAACATAGTCATTTTCACCTTGAAACCATACTACCGCAAAAACTCCTCCAATAATTACTGAAACTAGAATAAAAAATAATGAAAATCGATTGATTCTTTTCTTCATTGTGACACCAACTTCCCTTTTTATCTAAAATCTATTATACACTAAAAATTAAACCTTCAAACTTTTCAACTACCAACATAGTTTAATTTCTTTTGTTTTTTAGAAAATGGTAGAATAATAAAAGGAAATGGGAGTAGTTATGAAAGAAAAAGAAGTAGTTTTAAAAAGTAAAATCGTATACCAAGGACTAGTTGTTGATATTCGACATGATCAAGTTTTAGTAGCCGAGTCAAAGCAGCAACGTGAAGTTATTGTTCATCCTGGAGGAGTTTGTATTTTAGCTCTAAATGAGAATGATGAAGTATTAGTGGTCGAACAATTTCGAGCTGGAGCGCAACAGTTTTTAATTGAACTGCCAGCTGGAAAAAATGAGATAAATGAAATTTCCCTTGTAACAGCCCAAAGAGAACTTCTAGAGGAGACGGGCTATCAAGCAAAAAAATGGCAAGATTTTGGAATCTTTTATCCCTCTCCAGCCATCTTAGATGAAGTAATTCATTTTTATATTGCGACAGATTTAACTTATCAAAAGCCTTATTTAGACGATGGTGAATTTTTGGAAAGTTATTTTCTGCCCCTAAAGACCTTAAAAAAGATGATTTTAAAAGATGAAATTATTGATGGAAAAACTATCGCTTTCCTTTTAAAATATCTTAGTAGTCGCTAGTTATCTTTAATAATTAAATTAAAGACTTGCTTCGCGCTAGCTTTTAAAGCTTCAGGTAAGCGCTCAAGTAGACCAAGGTTAGTATATACTTCGCCGATTTTGACACCTTGCTTAATTAATCGTTCAAAATAATCTTTAATTAACGGTTCAGCAATTTCTGGTAGCTGTAAAGGGCCAAACGGATTAGCGAAATAAGAGGTGGTTAAACCATATTCATGGGTTGTATTTTTCGCAAGCCGTTTACCTGTAAGAAAAGTCTCTTTGATTTCTTGATAATCTTTAAATAAAGTTACTCCAGTTTTTGGACTATAATTATTAGCGTATAAAAAATAATTGATTTTATGATTGCTGATAATTGTTTCATAATCAGACACTGGTACGATAACGCGGGCATTTGAAGTTGATTCTGGATTCATGAAGATACTGCGATCCATTTGTTGGTAGGGGAGACTACGATCTAAATCATCGAGTCGAACAAAAGCACCAATTTCACTGCCTTGTGCTACGACTTGATCTAATTCATTTAATAAAAAGACTCCCATATCATCAAAAATTACTTCTATTTTAGCAATTAAGTCAGATCCTAAGTTACTGATTTCTTCAATAATTTCTGATTTTCCTGCTCCAGAATCTCCCATAAAGACAATTCCATAGTTTTGACCATTTTTCAATAAAATATTAATCATAGCACCATGAATTGGTAAAGCTTTTCGATATAGCATTGCCACATTGAAACAAGTTAACATTATCTTTTTTAAATAACCAAAATATTCTAATTTAGCTTGATAGGATAATTTGGCGACAACCATCTTTTCTTGGTTATCATAATGAAATACCATTTCATCAGTTTCGTCTTTGGTACCAAATAAAATTACGATATCAGGTTTTTGACTTTTAATATCGGCACTAGTCGCCAATTCAAAAATATTTGAAAGTGATAAGGCTGAGAAGATGAAATCACGATGAACGTAAACTAAAGCTAAAAGTTTTCCAACTTTGGCAGGATAACAAACAAACTCATCTTTATTAAA
>CAYUXU010000076.1:0-5166 GCA_964449005.1 uncultured Erysipelotrichaceae bacterium
ACAATTGTACTCACCGTTGTTTTTAAGTCACCACTAAAATTCGTTCCTAGTGTTAAAACTAATAAATAGGCCGCAAAAGAAATCAGGGCTAATACCGCTGGTCGTAAACCATAAAATATATCATTATAGTAAGCAGCTTTTTGGAGTTTCTTGAGACTGCGAGCCACTAACAACATTACAATGACACCGGGCATAAAGACGGCGACACTGGCGATAATTCCACCAAGTAACCCCGCGACTTGATATCCGGCAAAAGTCGAAAGATTAATTCCAATTGGACCCGGGGTTGATTCAGAAATAGCAATCATATTAATTAATTCATCATAAGTAAACCAATCATATTTACCAGCTAAGGTAATTAAAAATGGTAAGGTCGCAAGACCACCCCCAATACTTAAAACCCCAATCGTGAGAAACTCAATAAGTAGTAATAAATAAATCATTTTTTCCTCCAATAATAGGAGTAAAGAAAACCACCTACTAAGGCCAACGGTAATATAATAACTTGCGATACCTTAAAAAAGGCCACCAAAACAAAACTAAGCCCATAAATAAATAAGGCACCGTAATCATTTTTAATATTTTTTAATAAATTAAAAACTGTTACCGCAATAATTCCCGTGACGGCGACTCTGATCATCGCAAAAGCACTTAAAACTAAAGGATGATTCATATAAACCAGAAAAAAGGCCGTAATAATTGAAATTATGATAATTGATGGTAACGCTGCCGCAAAGGCTGCGACCAGCGCTCCTTTTCGTTTCGCTACTTTATAACCAATTAAAGTACTAGTATTAATCGCAATAATCCCAATACTTACTTGGGCAACACTATAAAAATCTATTAATTCTGGTTCCGTAACCCAATTTCTTTTTTTTACTAATTCTTCTTCCGCCAGTGGTAACATCGCATAACCGCCACCGAAAGTGAATAATCCTATTTTAAAAAATGAGACAAAGATTTGACCTAACATTTTAATCCAACTTTCAAATTTATACTGTCTTATTTTATCACAATTTAATAAGCTACTCAATTTATACTATAAATCTGAAATCAAGTTTTTTAGTAACCTTATAGTGTTATAATTAAAAAAAGTGAGGAATTAAGATGGAAGAGCTAAGAAATAAAATAATGCAATTTGTTGAAGATCGTAATTGGGGTCAGTTTCATTCTCCAGTTAATTTAGCAAAATCAATCATCATTGAAGCAGCTGAATTATTGGAACTTTTCCAATGGGATGAGGATAACGTTGACTATGAAAGAGTCAAAGAAGAACTAGCAGACATTATCATCTATAGTATTCAATTAGCTGATAAATATAATTTTGATGTAAAACAGATTATCTTAAACAAAATCAAAATGAATGAGGAAAGATATCCGATAGAGAAATCAAGAGGTACTGCTAAAAAATATAATAAGCTATAAATCAAATTTCATTTTGATTATAACTGCAAGAAAAACTATAATAATGTTTAATTATGCACTCATTTTTATTAAATTATATCAATATACTGAGATAAATATTTTTTCAATCTCCCATCACAAACATAGATATATGTTCCTTTAATTGCTCTCGATAATAATACAATATATATATTAATTATATAGTCTCTTAATTCTTCAATTGACTCTAAGCTTTGTTTACCTTTCCTATCGTAGTAATTATCTTTATTAATTTCAATTCGTTGAGTTTTCTCATCAAAATATATGTCATTTCCAATGATAACACCAGCATAATTCAAATCATAACCTTGAATTGTATGAATACTTCCAACTTCATTAGCTGAATTTTTTGATATTACCCATCCTGAATCTACAGTATTCCAAATAAATTCTTCTCCTTCAATATCTATGTCATAAATTCCTTCTTCTTTTGCTTTTTCATATGTGTACCCCTTAGTTTCCCACTTCCAAGCATAACCTGCGATTAATCTACACAATCCTAATTGTTCATTATTTTCAATTATATTTTTTTTCATTTCAAAAATTGAATTAAATAACTTGAATTCATATTCATTAAAAATTAATTTTTCTCGTGGTGGATAATCACTAAAAATATCTTTGATATATTTAAGATAATCGTTTCCCCCTTTAACTCTCAATTGAGAGCTAATGTAATATTGACCGAAATTAGGCAGCTTTCTTAACTTTAAGAAATCATCTTCTCTAATATCCGAAGGTCTAACCGATTGTAAATTATCATAAAAAAATATCTGATGTTGCGAAGATGCTATTATCCAATCTAATTGTGTAGATTCTTTATCAAAATCAAGTGCTTGATTAACTTTGTCATACGATCCGAAGCCAGTAAGTGCAGTTCTACGATATAATCTATGAGCTTCGTCTACAATTAATAAATCATACTTTTCTTTAACAACATCGTGAGGTCCAATAATCATTTTTGGATTTAATCCATCTATATTTTTCATCACTTTCTTTAAAGTGCCCCTTAGAGATTTCATTGGAACAACTAGACCTATTTTGAAGTTCTCCAACTCTCGTTGAGCTTGAATAAATCTTTTTGCCATTTCTTCATCTTCTTTACTAATAAAGTCAACAATCCTATTATCAGCAAATAGTTTCATCAAATACATAGCAAGAATAGTCTTTCCAGTCCCTGCCTCACCGCTAACAATTGTTACAGACTTTTGTTTTTTCTGAACCATAATTAAGATATCGACAATAATGTCATAGACTACTGAATATTGTTCTTCAGTTAGTCTCTTGTATGGAGTATATTTAAAGATATCACTGTTAACTAACAACTCTAACTCTTGTTTAACCACGTCTTTTCTTTTAAGTTCTTTCCAGATTATCTCGAATATTCTTTCGAATTTTTCCTTTTCAAAATAATTATGATTTCTTAGTCCACTATTACTATTTAAAATGTTAAATTTATTATCTGCAGACATATACTCGATGAGTTTAGATTCAATATCCAAAACAGCAGACTTATTAAATTCTCCATGATAAATTATGTTTATTGTTGTTAAATTTTGTCTTTCCTTAAGTTTCAAATGTTGCTTCATTCTATTAGTGATACTCGTTGTCTCTCCAATATACGCTTCATTTTTATCATTTAAAATATAAACAACTGGCCAATTTTCTCCATACCATTCTTTGGCAATTTTATTTGCAACTTCTATAGTAAATTTTTTATTTTCTATAATCATATTAAAACTCCGTATATTTCTTACTATGTCCTTTTGATTTTTCTATAGAATATCTACCTTCATTTTTATCGATTTTCTGATTCGCAGCACTGATTAAGTCAATTTCAACACTTTCTGCAAACATTATTAAATAAAGAAAAATATCAGCAACTTCATCTTTTAAATTATCTATATTATATCCGCTCTCCCATTGAAAATTTTCAAGTAGTTCAGAAGACTCAATCACTATTGATTTTGCAAGATTTTCTGGTGTGTGAAATTTCCCCCACTCTCTCTTTAAATTGAATTCATTAATTCTACTAATTAGATGTTTCATGGTATCATTCTTTCTTTTTCTATCTTTAAAATAATCATATCACACAAAAGTGATCTTTCTCTTTGAAGTTTTATCTTTATTTCTAAAAATATTATTGTAATTATTGCTACTTAATTAATTCATAGATTTTAAAATAACATAATATCTTTAAGCAAAGTTTTAAAAATTAAAAAAGCCTAATTAAAGGCTTTAGTTTATAAAATAACTAACACTACTTTATTTAATTTGTGCCAGGTAGATTAGTTTTATTACTTCGTCTGATTTGTTTAATCTAAATCAATAGTAATCTTCTTATTAGAAAACATACTACTAGTTAATTCTAGTTTTACTATTTTTCTATCGAATGCCAAGTAACCTTTTGCTTTTTGATCGTATCATGAATCTAATTAAAATTTATCATAGCGCTTACATTTTGTCAATGTAACTAGACTTAAAATCGAGCTTCAAACCACTTTAATAGTTTAATTTTATTTTATATCTTTTCGAAAAAATAAAAAAATCTCTTTTTATATTTCAGAGATTTATATATCTAATTATTTTTATTTAATAATTTTATTCCAAAATGATAATCCATTTTCAGGCGCGTTCACATTGAAATACTCCGCAATAGTTGCCGCTGTATCTGACATTGTCTCTCTTTCTCCAATATTTATTCCTGTTTTATCTTGATATTTAAAAAGTAATGGAACATATTCACGAGTGTGATTACTATGGCCAATTGTTGGGTCATTACCATGATCAGCAGTTACAAGTAAAACATCGTTATAATTTAATAGTTTTATTAATTCGTCGAGATGTTTATCTACTTTTTCAATTCGTTTCCCATATAAAGCGACATCTTGAGCATGTCCTGCCAAATCTGTCTCTTGAATATTTAAACAAAATAGTCCAAAGTTATTATCTTTAACTATCTGATTAAACTCTTTAAATAGATAGTCAGTATCAACTGCTGATAATCGTTTTGCCTCCTCTAATAGTATTACGTCCGCAAATTTCCCATTTAAATAAACTGGAATATTGGCTTTGGCAAGAATTGACTGAATTTGTTGCTCTGGGTTAACTCCATAACCCAAATGAATGACTTGGTACCCTTCTTTATAAACTTTAGAAAGCGGTGCATCAACTCCAATAAATTTGTTATCAACGATTCTTATTGCATTTTTTAAATCATTAAAGGTAACATTAATTCCGCCAAAAACAATCACTCGAGCGACTGCGACTACTTCTCGAACGATGTAGCCAATCCTTTTAAGTTCTTCAAAACTAATTAAATTAAACGATCCAGTAACATTATAAACTCGACCTCCATCAGTTTCTAAATTATCACCGATCGTTACTGATTCGTTAACAACTAATAACTCTAAATTAGTTTTTCTTTCTCTTCTGACTTGATAGCCTTTTTCTAATAGGGCTTTTTCAACTTTAGATATTACATTTGAAAAAGGACCTTCAATTGGTTGTTTGTATTTAGAGCCCATTATTTCTTGATGACCTAAAAAAGAGTCAGCTCCTTTATGTTCTAACTTAGAAATACCAATATTAGCCTGATTATTCTTTTTATAATTTTTTAATTCTTTATTAATAGTATTAATTAACCCTAATGATTCTAGAGTATCTATTTCTAGTTTTTGATGATTTAAAACATGATAAGCCGTGTTAGCCCCTTGATCAAAAGGA
>CAYUXU010000077.1:0-5063 GCA_964449005.1 uncultured Erysipelotrichaceae bacterium
TCATTTTTTAAAAAATCATACATCATTTTAAAAGAAGTTTTTCCATAATAATCATCAGCATTAATAATCATAAAAGGACCATCAACCACATCTTTTAAAGTTAGTAAAGCCTGGGTAGTCCCCCAAGGTTTCGTTCGCTCTTGATCTACTTGAAGATCTCCTGGTAAATCGTCTAATTTTTGATAAGCATATTTTACTTCCATAAAGTTTCTCACTTTATGACCTAAAGCAGCTTCAAAGGCCGCCTCATGTTCTTCACGAATAATTAAAATAACTTTTTTAAATCCGGCTTGGTAAGCATCATAAATTGAAAAATCAATAATGCTTTCACCATTAGTCCCAACGACATCAATTTGTTTTAAACCGCCATAACGACTTCCCATGCCGGCCGCAAGAATTGCTAATACTGCTTCTGACATCTTGACCTCCTTTAAACTCAGCTTCATTATTGCATGATAAAGAAAATGATTCAAGAAAGCGCTACATAAAAAAACTGCCTTAAGTATGATTTACTCACTCCTTAAGACAGTTAATATTATTAATTAAACTATTAGAAAAGTTTATTCTTTCGGTAAGATTAAATTAAGAAGAACTCCGACGATTGCCGCTAAAGCAGTTCCAGATAAACTAGCTAATTTAGAAATTGGGAAAACAGCTCCACCTAAACCAAGTACCATCATCGCTGAAGCAATAATTAAATTTCTTTGTTGGTTGAAATCGACTTGATTATCAACTAAGACTCGTAACCCGTTACTTCCAATAACTCCGTATAGTAATAAGGACATCCCGCCTAAAACTGGACTTGGAATTGACATAATTAGAGCTTGTACTGGATTAATAAAGCCTAGTAAAATCGCAATAATCGCTGCTCCTAAAATAACTTTAGTACTTGCTACTTTTGTTAAACCAACTACTCCAGTATTTTCACCATAAGTTGTATTAGCTGGCCCGCCTAATAAGGCACTAACGCTAGTTGCTAATCCATCGCCAATTAAGGTTTTATCTAATCCTGGATCTTTTAAGAAATCACGCCCAGTGATTTTTCCTAAAACAGTATGGTCACCAATATGCTCACTAATTGTAACAATTGCAATTGGTAAAATAGCGATTGTTTCTAAGCCAAAGTAGAACTTATATTCATTAAATAACCCACCAGTATTAAATGGTAAGTAAAATTTCGGTAAAGATAAGATATGACCAAATAATGGCCCTTTAAATGAATCAAGAACTGGTTGGAAATTAACTACTCCAATTGCCCAAGCAAAGAGATAACCTAAAGCAATTCCTGACAAGAATGGAATGATCTTAAAGACTCCTTTTGCCTTAGTCGCAATTAAGGCGGTAATTAAGAAAGTAACTCCAGCCACCAGCATATTCTTCACATCGCCACCCGCTACTAAATCTGACTGAGCGACAGCGGCACCTGATAAACCAAGCCCGATAACGATAATCATTGGTCCAATTACAATCGGCGGTAAAAGTTTTTCTAACCAAGCAGTTCCGGAAACTTTTAATACTATCGCAATTACTACATAAATTAAACCAATTAAGAAAATACCAGTTTGAGAAGCACTAACGTCGCCTCCTAAGGCGGCAATTGCATATTGCATAGCTGCAATATAAGCAAAACTACTTCCTAAATAAACTGGTACTTTAAATTTAGTCACAATTAAATAAATGATTGTCCCAATTCCACTACAAAATAATGCAACAGAAACAGGTAAACCGACTAAGATTGGAACTAAGATCGTTGCTCCAAACATAGCGAAAACATGTTGGAAACTCAATAACAGCGCTTTTGGTAGCGGTGGAGTTTCTTCAATCTGATACAGTAAATCTGTCTTTTTCATCTCTCTCCCTTTCTGGGCATAATAAAAAGCCCTTAGTTTAGGACCTTTGAGATAATTATTTCTCCTTTAGCAAGCTCTCTGGTTTGCCTTAAAAGGACCTAACTGGAGTAATATTAACATAGTTAAAATATAATATCAAGTCAAATTAACTATCTTTCAAAAATTACTTTTCTCGCCAAAATTCAAATATCGATTAACTAAATAAGCTATCACAATTCCGACAAATGTTTCAAAAATTCGTATCACAACATAGTCTAAAGCATTACCTTGGCTATTATAAGAAAGTAAAATAAAAACAGTTACCACGCCAGCCATGGAATAAACATAAGAATCAAAATTAAATAACTTACAAGCTAATAAAACTAAAAGAGTAATAAAAGTAATAAGGACTGGCATTAAAAGACTAGTTTGCGATAAGTTAATTAGCTCAATGAAATATAAACCTAATAAAGCAAACAGTCCTCCAATAACTGTCCCAATCATACGATTATAACCCAAAAGTTTGGTTGAAGAGCTCGTCTCTTTCATCGTTAAAATACAAGCCATCGCAGCATAGATCGGCCGATAATATGAAAAGCTATAAAAAATTAAAAGACAAATTCCCAGGGCGACACTAGTTTTAATAATCCGTAAGCCTGGTTTTAGTTGCGATATTTTAAACATACGTTTAATCCTTAATTAATAATTTTTCCGGGATTTAAGATCTGCTTCGGATCAAAAACATCTTTGATACCTTGCATCAAAGCAATTTGGGTTGGACCTAAAGATTCTTTTAAGAAAACTTTTTTAGCGTGTCCAATTCCATGTTCGCCAGAAACTTGGCCATCCATCGCATCAGCTTTCTGATAGAGTTCGGCCATCGTTGCTTCAGCAATTTCCTGAAACTTCTCATCAGATAATTCATCTTGACAAACGTAGATATGTAAGTTTCCATCACCGGCGTGCCCAAAAGAACGAATTCTAACTTGATACTTTTTGGCCAAGCCTTTTACAAATTCCATAAACTCATAAATCTTATCAATTTCTAACACCACATCACACTCATCCATTAATGGAGTCGAATTTTTAATCGCTTCCAAAAAGGCGCCACGAGCACTCCAAATACTATCTTGACGCTCTTCCGTATCAGAAATAAAGACATCAATTGCACCACTACCTAAAACTATATCAGCACATTCTTTCACCATTAAATCAATTTCTTGATCATTGTTACCACTATAAGAAACAATTAAATAAGCTGGAAACTCTTTACTTGGGAACGGTTTTCCTAAATATTCCTGTGCATCTAAAATAACTTCTTGCTCCATAAACTCTAACGTAGTTGGGACATTCGGTAAGTTTAAAATATTAGGCACTACTTCAAGGGAAGTTTTTAAATCAGAGAAAGGGATTAATAATGATACCATCTTACGTGGTTTCGGAAGTAATTTTAAATATAACTTGGTAATAATCCCTAACGTTCCTTCACTACTAATCATTAAATCTTTTAAGTTATAGCCAGAACTATTTTTATTGGTTTTACCACCAAATTTTAAAATCTCACCATTAGCTAAAACGACTTCAACACCTTTGACATAATCTTTAGTTACTCCATATTTAACAGCACGCATTCCACCCGCATTAGTCACAACGTTGCCACCGACAGTTGCACTTCTTTCTCCAGGATCAGGAGCATAAAATAAATCTAAAGCTTCAACAGTATCCGCTAGTTCCATTAATAAAACTCCCGGTTCAATCACGGCTGTCATCGTCTTTTGGTCAATCTCAATAATCTTTTTCATTTTTTCAAGGCTAAGTACTACACCACCATGTAAAGCGACACAACCACCACATAAACCAGTCCCAGAGCCACGTGGCGTAATCGGGATTGACTTTTCATTACAATATTTTAAAATCTCAGAAATTTCTTGGTCTGTCTTAACTTTTAAAACAACTTCAGGTAAGTATTTTCCATAATAAACCATTTCATCATGGCTATATTCTTCATGAATTTCAGTTTCACTAAAAACATTATTAGAACCAACAACTTTCTTGAAAAACTCGATATCAGTTGTGGTAACTTTTTGATACATTAAGCTTGTCCCCCTTTAATCTCAGAAATTAATAATGGAATAATCTCATTAACATCCCCAATAATCGCATAATGCGAATAATTAAAAATTTCAGCATTTTCATCAGTATTAATCGAAATAATCATTTCACTTTGATTCATACCCGCAGTATATTGAATCGCTCCACTAACCCCACAGTTAATTAATAACTTTGGTTTTACGGTCCGACCCGATAAACCAATTTGATGTAAGTAAGAATAGCGACCTTGTTCCACCAGTGGCCGAGTCACGGCAATCATCCCGTTTAAAAGTTCGGCCAACTCTTCACAATATTTAATGCCAGCTTCATCTTTAACCCCATTCCCAATTACGACTAAAACTTCAGCACTACTAATATCAACGGCACTTGGTTTAATCGTAACATCACTGAGGCTAATTAAACTTTTTAAAAGATTTTCTTCAATATCTAATTTAATAACTTCACCACTTGGAGTCTGATTTTTTATTGCCGGATTCATGACTTTATAACGGACCGTCGCAAATTGAGGACGAGTATTAGTTGTAAGAATCTGAGCCATAATGTTGCCGCCAAAGGCTGGTCTAATTTGGACTAAGTCAGTATTTTCTCGCATCTTTAAGACCGTACAATCTGCTGTTAAACCGGTTTTAAAACGGGTGGCGACTTTCGGAGCTAAGGAACGTCCGGTTGTTGTCGCTCCTACTAAAACTGTACTTGGTTTAAAGCGTTGAATATAATCTTCAAAAAGATTAGCGTAACTATCAACTTTAAAATATTTTAAAGCAGGATCATCATAAACATAAATATTTTTAATTCCATAATATAATAATTCACGGGCTGCCGTAGTGATGTTATCTCCAATCATTAAACAATTTACTTCTTGTTTACTAACTGCAGCTAACTCTAAAGCTTTCCCAATTAATTCGATTGTAACCGGATGAATAACTCCCGCAAAATGTTCCACATAAACTAGAATATCTTGATATTCACTTTTATCAATCGTTACCGCTGGCTTACTTTCAACTAAGCTAATTGCTCCAACCGGACAAGCTTTAATACAAATCTTACAAACCCGACAGTTAGAATTGACGATAATCTTCCCATCAATATTTTCTAAGGCATTAAAAGGACAACTCGCAACAC
>CAYUXU010000078.1:0-4953 GCA_964449005.1 uncultured Erysipelotrichaceae bacterium
TTAAAAAACTTTTAGCAACGTTATTTCTGACCATCGCCTTAGTTATGACTAGTATTAATGTTTATGGTGATGAGCCAGTTGGGATGGATATTCGAGATCGACTCTCAAATCCAACGCGTAATATCATTGATACCTTCGAAATTGTCTTTAAGGATGACGATGATAATATTATTACTGAACCAACGATTGAGGATCATGTCACAGTTGATATTAGTTGGAGCTTGACAAATAGTGAATCAATTTTAATTGAGGATGGAGATTATTTTAGTTTTCAACTACCTAATATTTTTAAGATTAATTCGATCTTATCAGGTACTTTAGGCGATTTTGGGACCTTTACAATCAATCCAAGTGGTGAAGTAACATTTGTCTTTAACGACCAAGTTAGTGCTCACTCAGTTGTACATGGTTTTCTTAACTTTACAGCGAGCTTAGATGAACAGGTACTTGAAAATCCAGGGAAACATGAGGTAATCTTGCCGATCGAAGCAAATAGTACTTTTAACTTCCACCTTCATCCAACGAAGAAGGATACTGGCATTGATAAAAAAGGGATTGCCGATAAAGAACGTAATCCTGATTATATTACTTGGGAAGTTAAGATTAATAAATTCTATGAAATCTTAAACGATGTTAAAGTTACGGACACGATACCAGCTGGCTTAAGCATTGAAGAGATTATAGTTTTACCATTAAACTTGAAACATGATGGTACTTTTGACAGTTATGGTTCAGCTTTAGCACAGACTGAATATACCGTAAATGGAGGCGAAGTTAGCTTCCATAATGAGATTGATCAACCATATTCAATTTTTTATAAAACTAAGATTGCTGAGGCGATTAAGCCTGATACTGGTGGTGAAATTAAGTTTATTAATAATGCTAAGATGACTTCAGAAGAAAATGGAGAAATTACTACAACTTCTTCTTATATTGCAAAATATGGAAAGCTAATTGAAAAATCAATTATCAATATGATGCAAAAGAACAATCTTTCATTTGGGCTATTAAATATAATTTTGGAGAAAAGATTCAAAATAATCCTTTATTAACAGATGTATTTAATAGTGATTTAGAATATGTCGCGGGTTCATTTGCAATTTATCATGAAGATGAAACGACAATTATTACCGATGATTTTGATTTTACTGTAACTAACAGTCCTGCTAATCAACTAAATATTCAATTTAATCAAGATGTTACTGGAGCAATTATTTTAGTTTATAAAACCAAGGTAAAAGAAGGAGTTTTAATTGTTGAGGAAACAGAATTTGAAAATGAGATTTCTACCGGAACTAATTCTAACGGTAGCTCTGGAACAGCAACTCCGCAGTTAGTTATTAAAAGTTCTCCGAAGATCAATTACAGTACAAAGAAAATTAGTTGGAGTATTAATGTTAATCGCAATGAATATCAATTAAATAACTATAAATTGACTGATACTTATGTTTTTCGTGGCTTAGCTTTAGATTTAGCAAGCTTCAAAATAATTGATGCAAGTGCTGATCCAGTTGTCACAGTTCACCCTAACAATTATGATTTAGTAGTAACCAGTGATGTTAATGGTGAAACCGGATTTGTCGTCACTTTTAAAAATGATTATGCTCAAACTAATTCAAATTTAATTGTAACTTTTGATACAAATTATGATTATAACAATATTTTAGGTACCAGTGAACCACTCTTTAGAAATCGAGTTGCCCTAGATTGGACTGATGAATATGGTGAAGAACATACTCATACTAGTACCGCAACACGCCGTGTTATTTTAGAAGTTGTTAATAATGGCACTAAACATGGTAGTTATAATGCGGTAACTAAAGAAATTACTTGGACGGTAGCAGTCAATTATAATTCTGAAGATTTAGTTAATTCAGAATTATCCGATAAGATTTTATCAGGACAACACTTTATTGCAGATTCATTAGTAATTAAAAAATATGCCGTTAATAGCAATGGTACAATTAATCAAAGTCCTGACACTGAAGATTTAGATGATTTTATCATTGATTATCCAAGTGCTAGCAATGATGAAACTTTAACAATTAGTTTCCCGAATGAAGGTCAAACTAAATATATTGTTGAATATCGAACTTCACTAGAAAATGAAGAAATTAATAAAACTTACCATAATAAAGCAATCTTTAAAAACGGTACTTATGTTCGTGAATTACCGGCAGCCGTGACGATTACCAATGGGGATAAGTTTGTCTCAAAGACGGGTGTTCAAAATGGAGCACTAATTAATTGGAAGATTGCGATTAATCAATCACAATCAACCATTACTGATGCCCAATTAGTTGATACACCAACTGCCAATCAAATTTTAATTGAAGATAGCTTTGCGCTTTATCCGGTTATTGTTAGCGCTGACGAGTCTTATACTGTGGATTATGCTAACCCTCTAGTAAGAGACACTGATTATACATTAGAAATTGAAACTGATTATGATACCGGCCAACAAACCTTCACTCTTAAGTTTTTATATGAAATTGATCGAACTTACATTTTATTTTATGACTCACAAATAAATGCAACACCAGAAGACAATGAGATTTCAAATACTGTTCAACTATCAGGAAATGGTGTTCATTATGAGGATGAGGAACCTGAGACCGAAATTATTATTGATGTTAATAGTGCTGGTGGGGGAGCAGTTGGAGTCAAAGGAACCCTAGCTATTATAAAGTTTGACGAAGATGACGTCGCAATGGCTGGAGTTGAGTTTGAACTTTACAACCCACTTAACAATAAAGTTGCCACCCGAGTAACTGATGAAGATGGGCTAATTGTTTTTAAAAACTTAGTCTATGGTACTTATACCTTAAAAGAAACTGCTACTTTAGCGGGATTCGTTATTTCTGATGAATTATTTGAAGGTATGACAATAGAGGTTGGCGAAGAAACCAGTGATCCCGAACATTTTGTTGTTTTAAGAAATAAAATGAGTAAGCTCACTATTTATAAATTAAATACAGACGAAGATCTACTTGACGGCTCCATCTTTAAATTAGAAATTTTAGATGAAGCAGATGAGTATCAAGTTGTCGAAGCAGAATTAGAAGTTACTGATGGCATGATTGTCTTAACGGGACAACCAGCCGGTGATTATCGCTTAAGTGAATTAACTGCTCCTGAGGGATATATCTTAAATAGTGCTCCTTTAGAGTTTACAATTACAGTAAATGACAATGGACAAGTTGTTGACTATACAGCAGAATTTATTAACTATCAAGGTAGTGTTAAACTGACAAAAGTTGGTTTAGATGACACCTTATTAGAAGGAGTTACTTTTGACTTATATAATGAAGACGATGAACTCATTTATGAAGACTTAGTGACTGATTCAGATGGTGAAATTCTTTTAGAGAACATTTTAGAGCCAGGCAATTACTACTTTGTTGAGACCGGCAGTGTTGATGGTTATATTATTAATGAAACACCTTTAACGTTCTCGATTGTTGATACAGCTAGCGATGAGCCAGCAGTAGTGGAAGTTACCGCCACCAACTTTAAAGGATCGGTTGAATTTAAGAAAGTTGATCTTTTAGGTAATCCGCTTGAAGGCGTTGAATTTGAATTGATTTTGGTTGTTGATGATGATACCGACGAGTATGTTGCGACGGTATTATCAAATGATAATGGAGTGGTGAGAGTAGACCACCTGGCACCCGGTAATTATTATTTTAAAGAGGTGACTACTTTAGAGGGCTATATCTTAAATACCGCACTAATTCCTTTTGAAATTCCTGATATGGTCACAGCCGAAAGTGTCTTAATTGAGTTAGAAGACTTTATTAACTATCAAGGGAGCTTAATTTTAAAGAAACTTGATAGTAAAGGAAAACTTTTAAAAGGAGCTGTCTTTGAGGTTGAAGATGAGGCTGGAGATAAGACCACTTTAACTACAGTTGATGGTGTGGCTAATCTGACAGGCTTAGTTCCAGGTACTTATAATATCACTGAGATTAAAGCCCCTAATGGTTATGTTAAAACTGATGAGGTATTTAGTTTCGTTGTTCCTGAAAGCTTCGAAGGTGAAGTTGAAGTAACTGTTATTGAGGTATTAAACCTTAAGAAGCTGCCAGGTACTGGTATGGAAAACTTTTCTAGTTCATTACCGCTATTCTTAATTGGCTTCGGGATCTTAGTCTTTCTTTGGGGAAAGAAAAAGAAACGAGTCAGTTAAATTAAAAATTATTAAAAGATGATCTATCAAAAAGATGAGTCATCTTTTTTTTAGTTACAAATTTTTAAAGCACTTTGATTGTAACTTTACTTTGAAGCATTATACAATTTAACTAGGTATTTAATTATCTGAAATGAAAGGAGAATTAGATAATTATGAAAAATATTGATTTTTTTAAGACTTCTCCTGCTGGGATGAGCAACATGAGTAAGATGGAAGTGTATTTTAAAGAGACTGCAATTGACCCAATTTTAAAAGAATTGATTAAGACGAGGGTTTCTCAAATCAATGGTTGCGCTTTTTGCTTAAATATGCATACTGTGGATGCTTTAAAAATTGGTGAAACTGCCCAACGTTTATTCTTACTAAACGCCTGGCGTGAAACTGATCTCTTTACTCCGGCTGAAAAAGCTGTGTTAGATTTAGCAGAGCATGTCACTTTAATTAGTGAAACCGGCGTACCTGAAGAAGTAGTCACAGAAGTGTTGAATCATTTCAATGATAAAGACTTTGTGGATATTATGTTAATGATTATGCAGATTAATAACTGGAACCGAATTAACATTGCCATGCACAACGACATCGACCCGGAATACAAATAAAAAAAGGACCAATTAAGGTCCTCTTTTTTATAAGTCACATTTTAATTGAGCATTACAGTTAGTACAAGTGTTACAGCCACCAATTTCTTCAACTGTTCCTTCTAGACAGATGGGACAAATGTCTCCAATCTCATTACCAATATTACGATCTTGCCGATCACT
>CAYUXU010000079.1:0-4830 GCA_964449005.1 uncultured Erysipelotrichaceae bacterium
TTAATTCTTTTCCTAAAGCTCCAATTAAATCAACTACGGTTGGGACAATAGGAAGGGCTTTAGTAATTTCAAAGTTGTATGAGACATTACCATGATAATCAGGATTACTATCTGAAATCGAGTAAGTGACCGTGTAAGTTCCAGCGTTAGTTGGTGGGTTAACACTATCATAACTAGTGGTTCCAACCCCAGCGTATAATACTTCTAACTCATCAACTGGCACTAAATCATCTTGAACTACGAGCGTCCCACTTGGTGTATGGGGATTGCCATTATAAGTAAATGTTTGATTATTATCGATTCCACTAATTAATAATTCAGTTCTAAAATCTGTAACTATAACATCAATGTCAAGATTAGTCTTAGTATTGTAATTAGCAGTATCCTCTGGGGTATAGGTCGCTTTGTAAGTGTGAATCCCAATTGTCTCCATAATAGTGGTTGGATTATTCCAGCTAAAACCTTCTGGTAAATCTACGCTACTTAATGCATCACCAACATAACCAAAGCGTTGCGCAACCATTGGGACATCAGGATCAGCTTTATTAATTATAAAATTATAAGTGACGCTTCCTGAGTAAGTAGGATTACTATCTTTAATCTTATAAGTAACTTTATATTCACCAGCATTAACCGGAGCATAGCCACTATTATAAGAAGTCGATCCTCGTCCTTGATAGAGCACTTCTAAATCATTTACTGGAACATAATTTCCTTGAACAACTAGCGTTCCACTTGGTGTTTTTGGAGTACCATCATAAGTAAAAACTTGATTATTAGTTAAACCACTAATTGTTAATGGAGTTTTTGATTTTTCTTTAATAACAATCTTTTTACCTACAAAAGCTCCAACTGGTTCGTTATAATCTTCTACTTTATTTCCATCGACCCACATCTCACTTTGGTTCGGATCAACAAAATTATATAATGCGATGGTATTTGATTCTTGAATTCGTACGTTACCATTATTATACCCTTGGTAAGTCAAATTTTTAAAGTTTGTTACCATTTGTCCACCTTCAAGTTGATCGTTAAATAATTTATATGCTCCTTCAAAATAACCCTTCTCTATAATAAAATTTACATCCAACTTATTGGTGGCAGTACCATTTTGGAAGTGAAACAAACGATCAAAACCTGCACTGCTTTTAAAACTACCACCTAAAATTTCAACCGTTAGTTTAGTATCTTTTGCACCCAATTTGTAAAAATCAATAAGCTGTGAGCCATCAGGGTTGGTGTATTCTCCAAGTTGGGAAGTCGAGCTATCTTTAAAAACGACTTTAAATTCGTCATAGATAAATAAACTGCCTTCAAAACTATGTTGATGAATACGGTAAGAAAGTTTTTTAGTAGATATTTTATAGCCATTAAAATCAATCACTTTTAATTTATCGAGACTGCGAAGAGAAATTTCGCTGCCAGTGAGATCATTTTTTATATTATTCTTTAATTTGATATGAGATACTTCTATATTCTGTACTGCGTTTTTGTACTCTTCAAAAGTAGTAACTTCAACCATATCACCGGCATGCACTTGAACAGGAATTATAATTAGAGATAAAGCTAAACTAATTCCTAAAATTATTTTTTTGAACTGTCGCACTTTTAATCCTCCTTCTATTTAAAATGCTAAAAATTCTTTAAACTATATGTAAGCACTAAAATCTAGCGTTATTTCAGTGCTATTTAAATGATAAAGGGAAGTGATTTCTTACTTCTATTATAAAATATATATAAAATAATACAAGGACTTTGTTAACAAAATCACAAATAAACGGCTTTTCTAATTAAAAATCGGCTAACGCTAGCCTTGTCATATTATTTCGCAAAAAAACAGCGTTTCTTCGCTGTTAAATTTAATATGGGGCGACCGACGGGACTCGAACCCGCGCATGCTGGAGCCACAATCCAGAGTGTTAACCAACTTCACCACGGCCGCCATGACAAGCAATAATCATTTTAGCTTATTTTAGTGGGTTTGTAAATAGCAATGAGTCTTTTTCAGTTTAATTAAAACTTGCATATTTTTTTTATTTTCGTAATAATTAAGGCATTGTTTAAAGAAGGAGAAATATGTTACCGACTGTATTTATAGATATTGATAATACCTTAATTGTTCCACATCATAAATTATCAAATCGTAACTTAAAAGCATTACAAAATTATTTAGCGGCAGGTGGTGAAGTTGTCTTTGCGACAGGTAAGATTCCGGTGGCTCTTTATAATCTAATCGAAAGATTAGAAGTTAAAGATCGTTATCATATTGGCGGGAATGGGGCTGTTTTATTTAATCTTGCGGAAAATAAAAGAGAGCTTTTGGCTCATGTTGGTAATCAAGCTGAAAAGATTCTTTTAAAAAGTCGTCAGTTAAATATTAATGGTTTCTTTTATACTGATGAGGCTCTTTATTATAGTGATGAAAATTATCAGGGTGAAAGAAATGAAAGCTTTACCGCTTTAGAAGAACCAATACCACAAGCTATCAACGATATAGATTTTAATGAAATTGTTAAGGTATTATTTTTTGTCGATGCCACTGACATTACTTTTGAAAATCATTTAAGATTCCATTACGAACCTTTGTTTGAAAATCTCAACTTTGTAAGAACCGCAGATTATTTATTAGAGATTCATCATAAAAATCAAACCAAAGGCTTAGCCGCTTCACGTTATGCTGAGATTTTTGAGCTTGATTTAAAAGATGCTTATGCAATTGGTGATAGTGATAATGATTTACCTTTGCTACAAGCTGTCGGTCATCCTTATATCGTTGAAAATGCTAGTGAAACCTTAAAAAAGCACAACTTTTCAATCTTACCAAGTTGTGCTGATGATGGGGTAGCATTTTTACTTAATCAACTTTTAACTCAATCAACTCTTCCCAAGGGAAAATAACGTCTTCACGTCCGAAATGACCAAAGTTAGCGGTCTTCGCATAAATCGGCCGACATAAGTCTAAACTAGCAATAATATTATTGACACTAAAATCAAAGTTTTGATTAATAATTTCAAGCAGTTTGGTGTCACTCACCACTCCAGTATTAAAAGTATTTAAATGAATTGAAATCGGTTGACTCATGCCAATGGCATACGCAACTTGAATTTCAATTTTTTTAACGAGCTGAGCCGCAACTAAATTTTTTGCAACATAGCGCGCATAATATGCAGCACTCCGATCAACTTTTGAAGGATCTTTCGAGCTTAAACAGCCACCACCAATCCGCCCATGACCGCCATATGTATCAACTACGATTTTGCGGCCGGTTGTACCACTATCGCCAAACGGTCCACCAATTGTGAAAGAGCCACTCGGATTAATATAAATTTTAGTTTCTTTAGTTAAGTATTTTGGATCAATAACTGGTTTAATTACATAGTTAGTGATATATTCTTCTAAAAATTCTTGAGTAATATCAGGATAGTGCTGAGCCGAAATTACAATTGTGTCAAGATGGCTAATTTTATCATCAACATATGCAACAGTGACTTGGGTTTTACCATCAGGTTTTAAAACTGGTTTAGTTTGAGTTTTAAATAATTGATAAAGCTTGTGGGATAACTTATGAGCATAATGGATCGAAAGTGGCATCAACTGTTTGGTTTCATCGCAAGCAAAGCCAAACATAATTCCTTGATCACCGGCTTTTATTTCATTATCACGTGTGACAGCTTGATGGATTTCTGAAGATTGTTGTGAGACTTTCTCAATTACTTGATATTTTTCTAAATATCCAATACCGGCAATCGTTTCTAAGGCGATTTTCGTATAATCTAAATTAGCTTTAGTTGAGGCTTCACCATAAATTAAAATTAAATCATCTTTTATGGTACACTCAACTGCCATTTTACTAGTTTTATCAACAGCTAAAGCAGCATCTAAAATTGTATCAGCAATCAAGTCACAAATTTTATCGGGGTGACCGGGGGTGATTGATTCACTGGTAAATAAATATTGATTCATAATATCTTGCTCTCCTTCATAAAAAAACATCCTCGTCAAGGATGGGTCAAGTATCATCGCTTATCGATATTAGCCGTACCACCTTGCTTTTATAGTAGGTTGGTATGAGTTCATTGAGCTAATTCTCTCCCTCATTCTTGATAATTATCTCCTATATTAAAGCACATTAACCCTTAAAAATCAAATTGAGTTTTCTAGAGAATGCTTTGATTGAAAAGCTGACGTTATTTTACTATAATGATTGAGAAAAGAGGTAATTATGAAAGAAAAAGTTTTAGTGGAAATTTCAGCTCGCCATGTCCATTTGTCGGAAGCTGATTTGGCAGTTTTATTTGGTGAAGGTCACCAACTAACATTTAAAAAAGAACTTTCGCAACCAGGTCAATTTGCTTGTGAAGAAAGAGTTAGTGTTGTCGGACCAAGAAACACCTTACACAATGTAATTATTTTAGGACCAACTCGCTTAGAAACCCAAGTTGAATTATCTTTGACAGATAGTCGGACAGTTGGGATAGCTCCTGTGATTCGTGAATCAGGGGATATTGCGGATACACCAGGTTGTACTTTAATTGGACCAAAGGGGGAAGTAACCTTAGAAAAAGGTGTAATTATTGCGAAAAGACATATCCATTTAACACCTCAAGATGCAAAGTACTACGAGGTCAGTGATCAACAAATTGTCAGTGTTAAAGTTGAAACTGACGAGCGTGCCTTAACTTTTGATGATGTGGTGATTAGAGTTCGTGATGATTTCGCTAGAGCTATGCATATTGATACCGACGAAGGTAATGCGGCTGGTATTAATGGCGCAGCTTATGGGGAGATTTTAGTGTAAATGAATTTAGCCTTAAAAGATAAAATTAAAG
>CAYUXU010000080.1:0-4682 GCA_964449005.1 uncultured Erysipelotrichaceae bacterium
TTAGCGGCAGCTAGTTTTTCAAATAAAGCTTTGGAAAATGCGAGCTTTGCTTTAGATAATCGTTTTGGGATGCAAGCAATTTCAATTCGTTTCGGCGATTTAAAGAACGCCAATTTTGTCGCGAGTTTAAAAAATAATCGTGATTTATATTTAAAGGAAACGGCTCGTGCCATCGCTAATTATTTACAAATTAACCCGGAGAACTAATGTTAGTTTCGATTAATTCTGGGGTGAAGCATTTCCCAGCTGCTGAAGTTTTTTCTGATTTAAATTTTCAAGCTAATCCCAAAGAAAAGATTGCCATTATTGGCCGAAATGGCAGTGGCAAGTCAACCTTATTAAAAATTATTAATCAAGAGTTGAGTTTAGATAGTGGTACCTTACATCTCAACTCAAAAATAAAAATTGGCTACTTAAAACAAACCATTACTTATCAAGAAGGAGAAATCGTTTTGGATTATTTAATGAGTGTTTTTAGTGAGCTTTTAAATCTCGAAAAGACTTTAGCGAGTTATCAAAATAAGAGTTTTCTAAATGAAACTGAAGCTTTTAAATATAGTGAATTACTTAGCAGGTACGAACGTCTTGGAGGTTATCAATATCAAATTCAAATTAAAACCATCTTTACAAAATTTGGTTTTGAAGAAAGCGATTTAAAGAAACCACTTCAAGAGTTTTCCGGTGGGGAACAAACTAAAATTGGTTTTGTCAGGTTACTTTTAGAAGAGCCAGAACTATTACTTTTAGATGAGCCGACTAATCATTTAGATTTAAAGACGATTGTTTGGTTGGAAGGTTATTTAAAAAATTATCGACATGCTTTAGTAATTGTCTCTCATGATCGAAAATTTATTAATGAAATTGCGGAAATTATTTATGAAGTTGAACACGGTATTTTAACTAAATATTATGGTAATTATGAATCCTATAAAAATCAAAAGTTAGTTAATGCGGAAAGCTTAAAAAGAAAATATAATGCTGAAGTAAAACGGATTGCCGAGATTGAAGAATTTATTGAACGGAATCGTTATCAAAAAAGTAAAGCTAGTTTAGTTCAATCTAAAATCAAACAACTTGAAAAACTTGATCGGATTAAATTAATGCCCGCTGCTGAGAAAATCATTAAATTTGATTTTACACCGCAATATAAAGGCGGGAAACAAGTCTTAGAAATTAAAGATTTAGTTTTTGGGTTTGATCAACCGCTCGGGAAGTTAGATTTAAAGATTTTAAAAGGGATGCGCATTGGGATTATTGGTGCTAATGGGATTGGGAAATCTTGTTTAATTATAACCTTGGCTTTAAAGCTAAAACCACTCAGTGGGGAGCTACTTTATGGTCATCAGATTGAGGCCAGTTATTTATCTCAGGAAATTCAAAGCTTAAAGTTAGAAGTTAGTGTGATTGACTATTTATGGGACTTGTTTCCAGATCTAACTTTAAATCAAATTAGGAGTGCTTTAGGTAGTTATAGCTTTAGTGAAGATGAAGTATATAAGAATTTAAAATCACTGTCAGGTGGTGAATTAATGCGCTTAAGTTTATTAAAACTTAGTTTAGAAAAAGCTAATTTATTATTTTTAGATGAACCAACTAATCACTTAGATTTAGCCAGCAAAGAAAGTTTTGAAACTGCTTTAACTAATTACTTAGGTACGGTTGTCTTTGTTTCCCATGATCGTTATTTTCTTGAAAAAATAGCGACTAGTTTAATTATCTTTGAGAATAAACAGCTCTTTTATTTTCCACATAATTATCAAAGTTATCTGAATCAAGATAACCAAGTTTCTAAAGTAGTTACAACAACTAAAAAATCTACAATTAAAAAGCAGCCCCAACTTAGTTTAAATAAGGTTGAAAAAGAGATTACTAGATTAGAAAAGCAACTCGAATCATTAAATCAAAAAGCTTTTTTACCAGAATATTATTTAGATTATCAAAAAACTCACAAGTTAAATCAATTAATTGCTGAAATAGAGTTAGAGTTGGCGGAGTTACTAGAAATCTGGGAAAATCACCATTCAAATTTGGATTAATAATGGTATAATTGAAGCGGAGGATTGATTATGGAGAAAGTTCAAATTAGTCACTTAACGACAGAGAATCGTAATCCAAAAACTATGGAGTTAGATAAACTTACGACATTAGAAGTTTTAACTCTCATGAACCAAGAGGATAGCTTAGTTCCCTTAGCAATTAAAGAAGCGCTACCAAATATTGAAAAAGCAGTTTTATTAATTATTGAAGCTTTAAATAATGGTGGTCGTTTAATTTATAGTGGAGCTGGAACATCTGGTCGTTTAGGAGTAATTGATGCGGCAGAGTGTATGCCAACTTTTGGTACCACGGATGAAGTAATTGGAATTTTAGCTGGTGGGGCAGAAGCTTTCTTAGTTGCTCAAGAAGGAATTGAGGACTCACTACAAGCCGGAGCCGATGATTTAAAAGCAGTCACCTTAACTAAGAATGATGTGGTGGTAGGAATTGCCGCTAGTGGTCGGACCCCTTATGTGATTGGAGCACTAGAGTACGCAAATCAGATTGGCGCTAAAACGGTTGCCGTAGCCTGTAACTTAAACTCAAAGATTGGCGAAGTTGCTAATGTTGCGATTGAAGTGGCAGTAGGTCCCGAAGTCTTAACTGGCTCAACTCGCTTAAAAGCTGGTACTGCTCAAAAATTAATTCTGAATATGTTATCAACAGCGAGCATGGTTGGAATTGGGAAAGTTTATGGTAATTTGATGGTTGACGTGAAAGTTACCAACCTCAAGTTATTAGAACGAGCCAAACGGATGATTATGATGGCAACCGAATGCGACTATGAGACAGCTGAGAAATATTATGAGTTAAGTGGTGGCAGCGTTAAGCTTGCAATAGTAATGGTTTTAACGGGGTTAGATTTAGATGAAGCTAAATCCCGCTTAGATAAAAGTAATGGTTTCGTAAGAGAAGCCATCAAATAAAGAAAGAGAGGAAAGATATGAGTAAGAAATTTATGAGTATGGATGGTAATACCGCCGCAGCCCATGTCGCTTATCAGTTTACTGAAGTAGCCGGTATTTATCCAATTACTCCGTCTTCTACGATGGCCGAGTTAGTTGATGCTTGGGCATCTCAAGGAAGAAAGAATATTTTTAATGCAGTGGTAAAGGTTGTTGAAATGCAATCTGAAGCTGGAGCAGCTGGGACAGTTCACGGAGCTTTACAAGCTGGTACTTTAGCTACAACATTTACTGCTTCACAAGGGCTACTTTTAATGGTTCCAAACATTTATAAATGGGTTGGTGAAATGATTCCAGCGGTACTTCATGTATCAGCTCGTTCCATTGCCACTCGTGCTTTATCAATTTTTGGAGACCATCAAGATATTTATGCCGTAAGACAAACTGGGGTAACGATGATTGCCTCACATTCGGTTCAAGAAGCAATGGATTTAGCAGGAGTAGCTCATTTAGTAGCAATTAAAGCTAGTAGTCCAGTATTACATTTCTTTGATGGATTTAGAACTTCTCACGAAATTCAAAAGATCGAAGTAATTGATGAAAACAAACTAAAAGCATTAATTGATACTAAGGCTTTAGAAAAGTTTAGAGCTAATGCTTTAAATCCCCATACTAATCCAATTACAAGAGGTGGTGCTGAAAACGATGATATTTACTTCCAAGGTCGCGAGGCACAAAATCTCCATTATGATAAAGTAGTTGATATTGTTGCCGATTACATGAAAGATATTAGTGAAATTACTGGTCGCCATTATGCACCATTTACTTACTATGGAGCAAAAGACGCTACTAAGGTAGTTGTCGCGATGGGTAGTGTTACTGAAACGGTTCAAGAAGTAGTTGATGTTTTAAATCAGCAAGGTGACAAAGTTGGTTTAGTGAAAGTTCATTTATATCGTCCATTTTCTGTAGAACACTTAAAAGATGTTTTACCAGAAACAGTCGAAAAAGTTGCAGTTTTAGATCGAACAAAAGAACAAGGCTCTCATGAACCACTTTACTTAGATATTTACGCTGCTTTAAAAGGTTATAAAAATGTTAAGTTAATTCTCGGTGGTCGTTATGGATTATCTAGTAAAGATACCCAACCTCGTGATATTAAAGCGGTTTATGATAACTTAGATGCTGAAAAACCAATTAATGGTTTTACCATTAGTATTATTGATGATGTTACTCATCTTTCTTTAGCAAGTGATCCTAACTTCATTGTTGAAAATGATTATACATCATGCTTATTTTATGGATTAGGTTCTGATGGGACAGTTTCAGCCAATAAAAACTCAATTAAAATTATTGGAGATCACACTGATCTTTACTCACAAGCTTATTTTGCTTATGACTCAAAGAAAGCTGGTGGGGCAACTCGCTCTCACTTACGCTTTGGTCCTTCTCCAATAAAATCGACTTATTATATTAATAATGCTGACTTTATTTCTTGTTCGTTAGATGCTTATTTAATTAAATACGATATGTTAGCGAATTTAAAGAAAGGTGGCACTTTCTTACTTAATACTACCTTTGATAAAGAAGATATTGCAGCTCATTTACCAAATCGTGTTAAAAAACAATTAGCTACCAAAAATGCGAAGTTCTACATTATTAACGCAACGGAAATTGCTGGTCGGATTGGGATGGGTCGAAGAACTAATACAATTTTACAATCTAGTTTCTTTGCTTTAA
>CAYUXU010000081.1:0-4664 GCA_964449005.1 uncultured Erysipelotrichaceae bacterium
AGCTATGATTTTACAAGATGCTAAAGAAGTTTGGGAAAAGGTTGATTTAATAGTTAAAGTAAAAGAACCTCATCCGGAAGAGTATCAATTTCTTAGAGAAAATTTAACAATTTTCACATATTTCCATTTAGCGGCTAATTTAGAGCTAACCCATCAACTATTAAAAAACAAAGTAAATGCGGTTGCTTATGAGACTGTTACCGATAGTTTAGGCCAATTACCATTATTAAAGCCGATGAGTGAGGTCGCGGGACGACTATGTATTCAAAAAGGAGCTAATCTTTTAGAGAAAACGGTCGGAGGACGTGGCATTTTATTATCTGGAGTTCCTGGGGTTGGAAAGGGCCAAGTTTTAATTATTGGAGGAGGGACTGTCGGTTATAATGCCGCAAAAATAGCAATTGGGATGGGAGCGAAAGTAACAATCATGGATAATTATGTTAATCGTTTAATTGAACTTGATCAAATTTTTTCTAATGCTGTTCAAACCCTTTATCTCAATGAATCAAATTTAGTTGATCAACTACGCCAAGCCGATTTAGTAATTGGGGCAGTTTTAATTCCCGGTGCTGCTACTCCAAAATTAATTAAACGTTGGATGTTAAAAGAAATGAAAACAGGTAGTGTCATCATCGACGTCTCTGTAGACCAAGGTGGTTGTTGCGAAACAATTCGTCTAACTTATCATGATGATCCGATTTACACGGTTGATGGAGTGGTTCATTATGGAGTAGGTAATATTCCTGGGGCAACACCTCACACCGCAACCCAGGCTTTAAACAATGCCACCTTAAGCTATGGCTTAGATATTGCCAATTATGGTATCACAGCCGCTGCTTTAAAAAACAGGCATTTGGCGAATGGTTTAAATACTTTTTTAGGAGCAGTAGTCCATAAAAATGTCGCTTTAGCTTTGGATTTACCTTATCAAGACTTCCTTTCGCTAACAAAATAAAATAACTTGATTTATTTCTTAAATTAAGCTAAAATAATATTACTTGAAACAAGGAGTGGTTATGCCACTCCTTAATTTATGAGTAAAAGAGGGGTTATGGAAAAATTATTAGGCTTAATTCAGCCAATTTTAGTAGAACATCAAGTAATCTTGTATGAACTTAAATGGCGCCAAGAACAAAAACGGCGTATTTTATCAATCGCAATTATGTTTGAAGATGGTAGTATGGATATTGACACTTGTGCTAATGTTTCAGAAAGTGTCTCTTCAAAATTAGATGAAGTTGATTTAATTAACCATGAGTATTACTTAGAAGTTTGTTCAGCCGGTGCGGAACGCAAGTTACGTGATTTATCGGAAATTGAAGCTGTCATTAATAGTTTTGTGAAAGTTAAACTAATTGAACCAATTTTAGGAAAACAAGTTTTATTAGGTGATTTAGTAAAAGTAGTTGCTGATACTATTTATTTAGAAGTTAATGAAAAAAATCAAGTGACTTTGGTTGAAGTTGCTTACAATCAAATTAAAGAAATTCGCTTGGCGATTAAATTTTAGAAGGAGAGAAAATGAATTATAATAATTTTTTAGCCGCGATGCAATCAATTGAAACTGATCGGAGCTTAGATAAAGCGATTGTTTTAGACGCTTTAACTGAAGCATTAGAAAAAGCTTTTAAGAAACATATCGGTGTTTCTGATGCTTTAATTGCGGTTCGGATTGATGATCAAAGTGGTGAGATCAAATTATATCGACAATTTCAAGTCGTTGAAGAAGTAAACGATGAAGCTACCGAAATTGATTTAAATTCAGCTCAAGTTCGAAATCAAGAATTGGTAGTCGGTGATTTATTAGAAATTGAAGAATCAGTTGATAACTTAGGTCGCCCAGCAGCTTTATTAGCTAAAAATGTGTTAAAACAAAAAATTCGTGAAGCTGAAAAACAAAGTGTTTATGATGAGTATATTACTCAACTAGGGGATCTTATTACTGCTTCAATTGAAACTGTCGAAGAAAAATTTATGATTGTTAATTTAGGTAAAACTCTCGCTTTATTACCTAAATCGGGTCAAATCCCAAATGAGCGCTATTATGAAGGACAAAAAATCAGAGTTGTTATTTCTGAGGTCAATCGTGATACTAAAGGTGCTCAAATTTTAGTGTCTCGTTCTGATGAACAACTCGTAAGACGCTTATTTGAAAGAGAAATTCCAGAGATTTATCAAGGTTTAGTTGAAATTAAAGCGATTGCCCGTGACGCTGGGGAAAGAACTAAAGTTGCTGTTTATTCAAAACATGAAGACGTTGATGCTTTAGGAGCTTGTATTGGTCCTGGCGGTGCCCGTGTCCATGAAATCATTGATGAAATTCGCGGCGAAAAAATTGACGTTTTTGAGTGGAGCGATGATATTGTTGAATTAGTAAGAAATGCTTTAGCTCCCGCAAAAGTAATCGACGTAATTCCTGCCGAAAATAATCGCAGTATTTTAGTAGTTGTTGAAGATAATCAACTATCATTGGCAATTGGTAAAAAAGGTAAGAATGCTCGTTTAGCGGTTAAATTAACTGGGAAAAAGATTGATATTAAGACTCCTGAACAATTAGAAGAAATGGGTCTTGACTATAAACAACTTTCTGAAGAATATCAAAATCGCATCTTAGACGCCGAAGTATTAAAGAAATTTGCTACAGAAGCTGAATTAGCGGATTTAGAAGTTGAAACGGAAGCAATTGAAAGTCCTAAAGAAGTTGCTGAAGTTGTTGAAACTTTAGAACCTGAAATTGATCTTGAGACAGAAATCGAAGTTGAAACAGTTACTCCAGATGCTGTTGAGGAAGCGATTGTTCCGGAAACAGTTACTGAAGCTATTGAAGTGGTTGAAACTGAAATAATACCCGAGCCAGCCCTCGAAGCTGAAACTACAGCTCAAGAAGAAGTTCCTGTCGTACCAAAGGTTCCTAAAAAACGACCAACTTATGTTTCAAAATTTGAAAGACTCGCAGATGTTAGTAAAACTGCCGACGCTAGTGAATCAAGTGCCAGCAGAAAACGTCGCAAAGATAAAGAAGAAGAAGATCGTAGAAAACGTGATGCTGAAATTCGAGCTGAAAAAGATTATGAAATTAAACCCGAGTATTCAGAAGAAGAATTGGAAGAAATTCGTCTTTTAGAAGAACAAGAAGATTTAAGTTCTTGGATTGAAGATGAAATTGACTTTGATGAATACGATGATTTCTATGATTAAAGATGGTGAAAGTAATGCGTAAAGTACCCTTGCGAAAATGTGTTGCCACTTTGGAGTTATTACCAAAAAAGGAGTTAATCCGCATCGTAAAAACTCCAGAAGGTGAAATTATTATTGACTTAACCGGAAAAGCTAACGGGCGGGGAGCCTATTTAAAACCAAGTTATGATGCAGTAGCTTTAGCTAGTAAGACGAAAGCTCTTAGCCGTTCACTTGGAGTTAGTATTCCTGACGCGATTTATCAAGAGTTATATGAGATTGTTGGAAAATAAGTTATTAGGATTACTGGGTTTGGCGCAAAGTGCTTCAAAACTAACCGTAGGCGAAAAAGCACAAGCTAGTATTCGCGCAAAACAAGCTCGTTTAGTTTTGATTAGTGACTTAGCTTCCCAAAGAACTCAAAAACAAATCCTTAATAAGTGTTTTTACTACCAAGTTGCAGCTCTAGTAATTAAAGATTTTGAGAAGATTGCTGCTGCCATCGGTAGAAGTAATATTATGTATTTAGCGATTAATGATGATGGTTTTGCACAAGCAATAAAAGAAATTGTAAATGAGGAGGTAAGATGACGAAAAGAAAGAAAAATCCAAGACGACCAGCCCGGCGCTGGAAAAATGACGCTCCGAAAACAAAGATTGAATACCCAACTGAGATTACCTATTATGAAGGTATCACGGTCGGCCAATTAGCAGATTTGTTAAAAAGACAAGCCAGTGAAATAATTAAAACATTATTTATGTTGGGTAATATGGTGACAATTAATTCGGCATTAGACAATGATACCGTCGAATTAATTGCCATGGAATATAATGTCACAGCTACGAAAAAAGAATTTGTTGAAGAAGACAGTTTAGTGGATGATATTGTTGATGACCCCAAAGATTTAAAAGAAAGACCACCGATTGTAACGATTATGGGGCATGTTGACCATGGCAAAACAACTTTATTAGATACGATTCGAAAAACTGATGTGGTTGAAAGTGAAGCTGGTGGGATAACCCAACATATTGGGGCTTATCAAGTAACCGTGAAAGGTAAAAAAATCACCTTTTTAGATACTCCAGGTCACGAAGCTTTTACTTCTATGCGAGCTCGTGGTTCGAAAGTGACCGATATTGTAGTTATTGTTGTTGCGGCTGATGATGGAGTTATGCCACAAACTAAAGAAGCGATTGACCATGCTAAAGCTGCTGAATGTCCGATTATCGTGGCAATTAATAAAATTGATAAACCAGATAAAAATATCGAAAGAATTAAAAACCAACTAGCGGATAATGGTGTGATGCCAGAAGAGTGGGGTGGCGATACAATTTTTGTGGAAGTATCAGCCAAACAAAACACTGGGATTGATAAATTATTAGAAACGATTCAAGTATTAGCCGAAGTAATGGATCTTAAAGCAAATCCGAAACGTTTGGGTGTTGGTAGTGTAATTGAAGCGAAACTCGATAAGGGTCGGGGACCA
>CAYUXU010000082.1:0-4586 GCA_964449005.1 uncultured Erysipelotrichaceae bacterium
GACTCGAACCTATGACCGATCGGTTAACAGCCGATTGCTCTACCGACTGAGCTATTCAGGCAAGTGCTAATTTATAATAACATACTCTAATACTGTTTTCAATACTAAATTAGCATTTTCTGACCAGAGAATTTAAGACTTTCAGGCTTCTTTCAAGGTTGGACTTACCGTCAAGTTATTTACCCAATTTTCCTGTCTTAAGATACTAAAAGCAATAATCAATTTGATAATATCAACACTTTGTCCAATTAAATAAAGCGTTAAAACTGGAAGATTGGTAAAGTAAGTAAAGAAAGCAACCGTTGGTAAGTTAATAAACAACATATAGCCACTATCTAAGATTAAAGCTTGGCGAATTGCCCCACCAGCTCGTAAGATAAAGAAGCATTCGACGTTCAACATATAGATCACGAAGAAGAAAGCCATTACTTGGAGAATGTGTTGTGATAAGGCTAATGAAGATGGTGTTACTTTAGTATATAAAAGTGGTAAGGCTAAAGAAGTCAGATAAATTAACCCTCCAAAGACAAAAGACATCATCGCACTAAAAAAGATTAGTTGATAAGCGTTTTTGCGAGCAGTATCTAATTCATTAGCTCCGAGATTATGGGCCACCATAATTGTTGTAGCGACTGCCATTCCACTAAATAATGAGAAAAAGATATCCGAAGTGGTACTAGAAATTGCGAATGAAGTTAAGACGCTTTCGCCTCTTGTGGCATAAAATTTCCAAAGCAAACTCATTCCAGATGCCCAGACAATCTCGTTTAAAGTTAATGGTAAGCCTTTTTTAATCATGGTAAATGCAAGATCACCAGTTACTTTAAAGCTCTCACTTAATTTTGATTTAAATTGATAATCTTTTCGAATTAAAAATGTTACTAAAATTGTCATCTCGACTATCCGAGCCATTAAAGTAGCAATTGCTACTCCAATTACTCCCCATTTTGGTAAAAAGAACCAACCGTAAAGGAAACTAAAGTCTAAAGTAACATTAACCACAATCGCTACTAAAGAAGCGATTAAAGGTTTTTTTGTATCGTAAACTGCGCGCATCGCATTGGCAATATTTACGGAGATAGCAGTGGGAATTAAAGAGACGGTGATTATTCTTAAAACTCGAATTCCTTCATCGACTAACGGACCACTAGTTTGATTTGAGAAGAAACTAACTATTTCTTTCGAGAAAAATAAGCCTCCAATTAAAAAAGGAATCGCTAAAACGCCACTTGTTAAAAACGAAATCCGAAACGTTTCTTGCATTTTAGAGGGATTTTTGGCTCCAGCATATTGGGCAATGAAAACTCCCGCAATTGAAGTAAAACCAATAATCGCAAAAAATGAAATCATAAAATAACGATTAACTAAGGCAATCGCTGCGACAGCACTATCGCCAACTTGTCCAACAATTAAATTATCTACTATACTAACAAAAGAACCTAACATTTGTTGTAGCATCATTGGGATTGCTACCGCTAAGACCTTTTGGTAAAATGCCTTATCTCCAATTAAATTTCGAATCATAAATACCCCCATCGCAAAGCAAATTAGCTTAATTATAGCACTTCATATCTAGTGAAACAAGCAAAATAAAAAAGTTGTCGAAGCAACTTTTCTTAGATCTCATTTGATGATAAAGTTAAGTTTTTCACCCACTTCTCTTGTTTCAAGAAAATCCCTGCCACCAGTAGTTTCAAGAGATCAACCGACTGGACTAAAATATAAAGACTTAAGAAATTCCAGTTAGTGAAGTAGGTCGCTAAACCTAAAACCGGTATCATTATTCCACCCATAAAGCCAGCATCCATAAATAAAGCCTCCTTTATGGCGCCACCCGATCTTAAAATAAAGAAGATCATAAAGTTAGAAACAAAGATTGGAAAAAACAGGGCCATCGTTTGTAAGATTTTGCCAGCTAAATTTAATGCTTCTACTGAAGTCGCTTGATATAAAAATGGTGCAACAAACTTCATACTATAAATTACCGCACTAAAGATAAAGGAAATAGCAATTCCAAAGCTTAAAAGCTGTTTAGCTTGGGTCTTAGCTTTCGTTAAATCATTAGCTCCTAAACTATGGGCAATGATAATTGAAGCGGCTGTCGCAATTCCTCCAAACAATGAGAAGAAAATGTCATAAATAGTACTAGCTATCGCAAAAGAAGTTAAAACTAGTTCACCTCTTGTCCCATAAAATTTCCAAAGTAGACTCATCGCTGAAGCCCAAATAATTTCATTAATAGTTAGAGGGAAACCTTTTTGAATCGTTCTAAAGACTAAATCTTTGGTTACTTTAAAGAGATCGCGTAGTGGTGACTTAAAAGGATAGTCTTTTTTAAGCATCGCATAAGTCAAAATACCCATTTCCATACTACGGGAGGCAAACATTGAAATCGCCACTCCTAATACTCCTAAATGTGGTAAATTAAACCATCCAAAGAGAAAGGACATATTTAAAGTAACGTTAGTTATAATAGCGACAATTGAAGCCACCAGTGGTGTTTTCGTATCATAGACTGAACGCATTGCGTTAGAAGTATTAGTAGCCAAAGCCATTGGAATTAGCGATAATGTTATCACCTTTAAAGCTCTAATCCCTTCTGTTACAACAGCACCACTAGTTTGATTACTATAAAAAACAATGATTTCTTTACTATAAGTTAAACCAAAAATAATAAAAGGAATCGCCAGCATTGCACTTATTAAAAGTGAAATACGAAAAGATTCCTGTATTTTTTCTTTATTTTCTGCACCATGATATTGGGTAATAAATACTCCTGAAATCGAAGTAAAACCAATAATAGACATCAGGGCAATCATATAATAACTATTAACAATTGCCATTGCAGCTACCGCACTGTCACTAATTTGACCGACCATTAAATTACCAATAATATTAACAAATGAATTTAACATTTGTTGAAACATTAATGGTAAGGCAATAATCATAATTCGTTTATAAAAATCTCTTGTACCAAAATTTCGCTTTAACATAGTTCTCCTTATCACAAAATTGTGTTCTTTTTTACAATAAGACAATTATAACAAAGAGAAATAAAGACTTCAAACAATTAGTTTTCTTTTTGTTGTAAGTTAATCCGATATTGATTAGGTGAAGTTCCATAATATCTTTTAAAGACTTGATGGAAGTATTTGTATTCATTAAAGCCAACTAAACTGGCGATTTCATAGACTCTTAATTCGCTACGGTTTAATAACTCGGTTGCTTTTTTTAAGCGATAAGCAATCAGAGCTTGGCGAACCGTGGTATTAGTATCTTGTTTAAAGATTTTATTTAAATAATCTTTGGATATTGCTAGGGAACTTGCGATGTCATCCAACCGAATTGGTTTATTAAAATTAGCTTTAATATATTGAAGAGCCTGATTTGTATAATGATGGTAATTGGGATTAGCTACTTCTTCCTCTTTATTTTCTAACATCATTAAAGCTCTTTCAATCGATTTTTTAAGCTCTATTTCATCAATTGGTTTTAAAAGATAATTAACTACTTTAAAATTAATAGCTTCTTTGGCAAATTCGAAATCAGCGTAACCCGAGATAATAATAACTTGGTAAGAAAAACGAGAAATAGTTTGTCTTAAGACTTCCAAACCATCTAAGACCGGAAGATTTAAATCTAATAAAATGAGATCGGGCTCTTTTTCTTCAATTAAGGCTAGAGCTTCTAATCCATTGCGAGCTTCTCCAACTAAAGACAGATTAAAATGATTGAAATCAATTAAAGCCTTCAAATTATCACGAATTAACTTTTCATCTTCAACAATTAAAAGTTTATACATATGGCTCCTTTTCTGCTTTTAATTTTAATAAGACAATGGTCCCCTTTCCTAAAATAGAATCAACTACTAACCCATATTCTTTCCCATAAAGTAGTTCTAAACGACGCGCACTATTATGAAGCCCAACAAAACGATTTGTAATTTGGGGTTGTTTAATTGAATCATTGAGATCTTTCAATTGTTCATAGTCAATTCCTCGGCCATTATCATAAACCATAATATATAAATCAGATTCAATTTGGAAAATATTGATTTCAATTTTTAAAGTATTAGCTCCATCATAACCATGAATAATACTATTTTCAACGATTGGTTGAATGATTAATTTTGGAATCAAATAATTAAAATCATCACCTTTGATTTCATAATTTAAATATTCTCCAAAACGCAGTTTTTGAAGCTTTAAATAATCATTTAAGTAAGCTAAGTCATCATTTAATAAAATTTGGTGTTGTTTTTCCTCAGCAATTGAGTATCGTAACATTTTCCCCAACAATAAAATCATCTCATTTGCGCTACTAGGATTAGTTTTAATTAAAGCTTGTATCGAAGCGAGAGTATTGTATAAGAAGTGTGGATTAAATTGGGCCTGCAATTGTTTCATCTCGACATTAGCACTCATAGTTAATATTTTCTTATTATTTTCTAATAAAATCTCAATTCTTTTTAAAAGTGAATTATATTGATTTAGAGGTGCGGTGAGAATTCCTTCAGAGCTTTTTACAGTCTTCAATCTACCTGTTTTTTCATAATTGGAAAGGGATGAGAGAATATCATCCAAAAC
>CAYUXU010000083.1:0-4496 GCA_964449005.1 uncultured Erysipelotrichaceae bacterium
TAGCGGTTGATGAAATCAACGCTGCTGGTGGGGTTTTAGGAAAACAACTTGAGTTGATATTCTATGACAACGCTTATGATAATGCTAAAGCAGTTGAAAATGCGATTAAACTTGCGACCCAAGATGAAGTGGTAGCGATGTTAGGACCAGCGACCTCAGCACCTTCAGCAGCGGCAGCGGCGATTGCACTTCAATATGAGGTATTACTATTTACTCCATCTGGTACTGCAGAAAGTATTACATTAGATGGTGATAAGGTTAATCCTTATAGCTTTAGAGCTTCCTTTATTGATAGTTTCCAAGGTGTAGTTATGGCAAACTTTGCTAGTAACAACTTAGGCAATAAAAAAGCCGCTATTATGTTTAATCAATCTTCTGAGTATTCGGTAGGTCTAAAAGATTCCTTTACTGCCAAATTCGTAGAAAATGGCGGTGAGGTTGTTCGCGAAATTTCTTATGTTGATAAACAGAAAGACTTTGATAGCGAAATTACCAAACTTGAAGCAGCCGATTTTGATGTATTAGTTTTAGCAGATTATGCTAATCCATCAGCTATGATTTTAGGAAAAATCCGTGAATTAGGTCATGATTATCCAGTGGTCGGACCAGATGGCTTTGAAACTGGTGATTTTAATGAACTAGCGGGTGGTGAAGAGAATGTTTATAACGTTTATTTTGTCAATCATTTCTCACCACTGTTAGATAATCAAAAAGTTAAAGACTTTGTGACTGCTTTTGAAAGCAAACATAATGAAGGAGTTAATACTTTCGGTGCTTTAGCTTATGATACGGTTTATATGTTAAAAGAAGCAATTGAAAAAGCCGATTCAACCGATCCAAAAGCAGTTCGGGATGCTTTAAAATCAATCACAGGTTTTGAAGGTGTTACGGGAACTATCTCGTTTGATGACTTTAATAATCCAATTAAAGCTGCAGTGATGATTGAATTAAGAGATGGTAAACAAGTCGCGGCTGATATTGTTAATCCATAAATTATTATTTACCAGGAAAAGCACTGCTTTTCCTGGTCTTATTTCAAAGAAGGGTTCTTATGTCACAATTACTGCAACAAATTGTTAATGGTTTATCTTTAGGAAGCATTTATGCTTTAATCGCTTTAGGCTATACAATGGTCTATGGAGTTTTAAAGTTAATTAATTTTGCCCATGGTGAGATTTTTATGTTAGGAACTTATTTTGGGATGTGGGCGATTGCTTTTTTAAAGTTGCCATTGTGGTTGGCATTTATTTTATCCATGTTACTGACGGCAATAGTTGGAGTAATCGTGGAAAAGATTGCGTATCGACCTTTACGAAAATCAAGTCGGATTACAGCTTTAATTAGTGCAATTGGAGTTTCTATCTTAATTCAAAATATTATTTTGAAATTGACCGACTCGAAGGTGTATGCTTTCCCAAAAGTTTTTGTCAATAAATATTATAAGTTTGGTTTATTTCAAGTTAGTTTATTACAGTTGTTTATTTTTGCGATGACTTTAAGTTTGATGATTGCTTTACATTTGTTAATTAATAAAACTAAAATTGGCCGTGCTATGCGGGCTGTGGCGGTTGATCAAGAAACGGCAGCTTTGATGGGAATTAATGTTAATCAAGTGATTAGTATTACTTTTGCGATAGGAAGCGCTTTAGCGGCTGCAGCGGGGATGATGGTTGGCCTTTACTATATCAGTGTGGAACCTTTTATGGGGGTAGCACCAGGCTTAAAAGCCTTTGTAGCGGCAGTCTTTGGGGGAATTGGAATTATTCCAGGAGCGATGATTGGAGGATTAGTGATTGGTTTAATTGAATCACTAATTGCGGGTTTTGGTAATGCTCTTTATAAAGATGCGGTAGTTTATGGCATTTTAATTTTAGTCTTATTAATTAAACCAAGTGGCTTACTCGGTAAAGCTACTAAGGAGAAAGTATGAAAAAACGATTATTTAAAGCTGGCTTAGTTTTAATTAGTTTAGTTATTTTTTATTTCCTAGTAGCTAACCTAATTGCCCAAAGAATTATCACACCTTACTATGCTTCAGTAATTTATTGGATTGGGATTTATATGATTTTAGGTTTAAGTCTTAATCTAATCGTCGGTTTAACCGGTCAATTATCACTGGGCCATGGTGGTTTTATGGCAATTGGAGCCTATAGTGGTGCTTTATTTACTTTAAAAAATGCTAGTGTTGGAAACTTATTTCTTGGTATGTTAGTTGGAATGATTATTAGCGGCTTAATTGCTTTAATTGTGGCGATTCCAACTTTAAGACTAAAAGGTGATTATTTGGCAATTACCACCTTAGGTGTTGGTGAAATTATTCGGATTGTGATCTTAAATTTAAAGATTACTGGTGGGCCCCGTGGTTTAACGAGTATTCCTTATTTAATGAGTTGGCCTTTAATTTATAGTTTAGTTGTTTTAGTTACTATTTTAGTTTTTAACTATAAATATTCCCGGTTTGGACGAGTAAGTTTAGCTTTAAATGATGATGAAATTGCTGTTGAATCACTAGGAGTTTCACCATTTCTTTATAAGACTTTGGCCTTTGTTTTAGGGGCAGCTTTAGCGGCGATAGCGGGAGCTTTATATGCAAGTACTTATTATGTAATTAAGCCTGAAACCTTTGGGATTAACACTTCTATAAATATTTTAATTATTGTAGTATTCGGGGGAATGGGATCACTAAGTGGTACCTTATTAGCTGCCAGTTTTGTCGGAATAACTAATATGATCTTACAATCTTATGGTGATATGCGAACTTTATTGTATGCTTTGATTTTAGTATTAGTGATGATCTTTTCACCACGTGGTTTATTAGGTAGTAACGAATTAAGCTTGAAACGATTTATTAATCGCTTAAAACGTAATAAGGAGGCTTTATGAAATATTTAGAATTAAAACAAGTCTCAAAAAGTTTTGGCGGATTAATGGCAGTTTCTAATGTTAGTTTTGATGTCAAAAAAGGATCACTAACCGGCTTAATTGGACCAAATGGTGCGGGTAAAACGACTTTATTTAATTTATTGACTGGAATTTATCCATTAAGCGATGGAGATATTTTACTTCATAAAGATGAAACATCTAGTTTAAAAAAACTTAAGTCATATCAAATTGCTCAACTCGGTTTAGCGCGGACTTTCCAAAATATCCGACTTTTTAAAAATATGACCGTTTTAGATAATGTTAAAGTCGCTATGAATCAAAGCAGTAAATATAATTTAATTACAGCATTAGGGCGTTTCCCAAATTTCTTTCAGGAAGAAACAAAGTTGAACCAAAAAGCATTCGAATTATTAAAGTTAGTAGAATTAGATAGTTTAAAAGATGAGTTAGCAAAAAACTTATCTTATGGGAAACAACGGGAATTAGAGATTGTTAGAGCTTTAGCGACGGGAAGTGATTTATTATTTTTAGATGAACCAGCCGCCGGAATGAATCATAGTGAAACAGAGGACTTAATGAAATTTATCGGTTTTATTCGAGATAAATTCCAATTAACGATTATTTTAATTGAACATGATATGAGTTTAGTCATGCGTTTATGTGAAAAGATTTATGTTTTAGATTATGGAAAATTAATTGCTTCAGGAACTCCCCAAGAAATCAAAGTTAATAAAAGAGTAATTGAAGCATATTTAGGTGATGATGATGGCTAATTTAAAAGTAGAAAATCTTAATGTTTATTATGGGATGATTCATGCCTTAAAAGATGTTAGTTTAGAAGTTAAAACTGGTCAAATTGTCTCTTTAATTGGAGCTAACGGGGCTGGGAAAACCACTTTGTTGAAGGCTCTTAGTAAGATTATTGATTTTAAATCGGGTTTGGTAGCTTTTGATGGGCGCGATGTTAGTAAGTTATCGCCAGAAAAACTTGTCTTAAGTGGTATTACTCACGTACCGGAAGGGCGGAGAGTTTTTGCGGGAATGAGTGTTGAAGAAAATTTACTTTTAGGGGCTTATCAAGTCAAAGATAAAGCTTTAGTTAAAAGACAAATGGCGGAACTATACCAACGCTTTCCAATCTTAGAAAAAAGAGCGCAACAAGATGCCGCCACTTTATCTGGTGGCGAGCAACAAATGTTGGCAATTTCGCGAGCTTTGATGTCACAAGCTAAATTACTATTACTTGATGAACCTAGTATGGGTTTGGCACCATTACTCGTTAAAGAAATTTTTCGGATAATTTCCGAGATTAAAGCCAGCGGAACGACGATTTTGTTAGTTGAACAAAATGCCAAACAAGCTTTAAGTATTGCCGACTATGCCTATGTTTTAGAAACTGGTAAAATTGTTATGGAAGCTTCCGGGGCAGAGTTATTAAATGATCCAAAAATTAATGCAGTATATTTAGGAGGATAATTTATGTACGTCAAAAATATGATGGTAAAAGATTTAGTAGTTGCAACCAGTAATCAAACTATTTCTGAAGTATTAGATTTAATGGCACTCAATGAAATTCATCGCATTCCGGTGGTCCAAGATCAACGCTTAATTGG
>CAYUXU010000084.1:0-4442 GCA_964449005.1 uncultured Erysipelotrichaceae bacterium
AATATTTTAGTATAATTAAAAGGAAAGGGAGCTGAATATGTCCAAGAAAATATATAGTGATGATAGTATTTTAATCTTAGAAGGTTTAGAGGCTGTAAGAAAACGTCCTGGGATGTATATTGGCTCGACTGATAGTCGTGGATTACACCAATGCGTTTGGGAAATAGTCGATAATGCAATCGATGAAGCTTTAAATGGCTATGGTGATCAAATAAATATTGAAATAGAAGCTGATGGGGCAATTGCGATAACTGACTTTGGAAGAGGGATGCCTTCGGGTCGTCATGCTTCCGGGAAATCAACCTTAGAAGTTATTTTTACAGTGTTACATGCTGGAGGCAAATTTAGTACTGAAGGTGGTTATAAAACCGCCGGAGGGCTTCATGGGGTTGGAGCAGCCGTTGTCAATGCCTTATCTTTGTGGCTTGAGGTTACAGTTTATTATCAAGGTAAAATCTCACAAATTACTTTTAAAAACGGTGGTAAAAAAGCTAGTGCGATTAAACAAATTGGTACAACCAATCGGACTGGCAGTAAAGTTCGCTTTAAACCAGATCCAACTATCTTTACTTCAACTGATTTTAATTATGAAATTATTCGCCAAAAGGCAAAAGAGAGTGCTTACTTATTAAATGGAATTACTTTCAATTTAAAAGATCAACGGACTAAAGCCAGTGATAGCTTTAGTTTTCAAGAGGGTTTAATTGCCTTTCTTGAAGATCTAACGAGTAAAAAAACGAAAATTATTACGCCACGACTTTTTGAAGGAAAACTCAACGATATTGAAGTAGATTGTGCCTTTACTTATAGTACCGATTATAAAGAAGAAACTTATTCTTACGTTAATTTAGTTAGAACAAAAGATGGTGGAACTCATGAAATTGGTTTAAAGACAGCCTTTACAAAAGTTATTAATGAATTTGCCCGAAAGAATAATATTTTAAAAGATAAAGATAAGAATTTTGAAGGAACAGATATTCGTGAAGGCCTTACGACTATTATCTCCTTAAGTATCCCGGAACAACTATTACAATTTGAAGGTCAAACCAAAGCAAAATTAGGAACTCCAGAAGCTAAAGGAATTGTTGAAGCAATTATTACTGAAAAATTAACTTATTTTTTAGAAGAAAATCGTGGAGAAGCTTTAGAGCTAGTTAAAAAAATTCAAAAAGCAGCTCAGGCCCGTGAAAGTGCCAAGAAAGCTCGTGAGGCAATTCGGAATAATAAAAAGAAACGTGGTAATGACCGTAATTTAGCAGGTAAGCTAGCGGCAGCTCAAATTAGAGATCCTTTGAAAACGGAACTTTATTTAGTGGAGGGTGATTCAGCCGGTGGTAGTGCTAAGCAAGGTCGGGATAGTAAATTTCAAGCAATCTTACCGCTACGTGGGAAAGTTTTAAATACCGAACGAGCTAAACTACGTGATATTGAAAAAAATGAAGAATTAATGGCTATAACCACGGCAATTGGAGCCGGTTTAGGTGAAGACTTTAATGTCAATGATAGTAATTACAATAAAATAATTATTATGACCGATGCTGATACCGATGGAGCTCATATTCAAGTCTTACTCTTAACTTTCTTTTATCGTTTTATGCGCCCTTTAATTGAGGCGAAAATGGTGTACTTAGCTCAACCACCTCTGTATAAGGTAGCCAAAGGAAAAGTTGTCAAATATGCTTATACCGAAAATGAATTATTAGATTATAAACAAGAATTAGGTAAAGTTGAAATTCAGCGTTATAAAGGACTTGGAGAAATGAATGCGGAACAACTTTGGGATACAACAATGGACCCCGAACATCGCACCTTAATTCAAGTCAGTGTTGATGATTTGGTTCATGCTGATAGTAAAGTAATGATTTTAATGGGTGACAATGCTGCGATTCGTCGAGAATGGATTGAAGATAATGTAGCGTTTTCTTTAGAAGATGATTTTATGCAAGGTGAAATAAATGAGTAAAAAGACAGAAACTAATCAAATTATTAGTACCGCCTTTGAAGATTTAATTGGTGAGCGATTTGGTCGTTATTCCAAATATATTATTCAAGAACGAGCTTTACCGGATGCTAGAGATGGTTTAAAACCGGTTCAAAGACGAATTTTATATGCGATGTACCATGATGGCAACACTGCCGAAAAGGCCTATCGTAAAAGTGCTAAGACGGTCGGTTTAGTAATCGGTAACTATCATCCCCATGGTGATAGTAGTGTTTACGATGCGATGGTACGAATGTCTCAGTCTTGGAAATCTAATCAAATTTTAGTTGATATGCATGGTAATAACGGTTCGATTGATGATGATCCGGCCGCTGCGATGCGTTACACAGAGGCACGACTTTCGAAAATTGCCAGTGAGCTACTTTCTGATTTAGATAAAGAAACGGTAACCTTCGCTCCAAACTTCGATGATACTGAAGTTGAACCGGTAGTTTTACCGGCTGCTTATCCGAATCTTTTAGTCAATGGGGCTACCGGAATTGCCGCTGGATATGCGACTAATATTCCTCCCCATAATATGGCTGAAGTAATTGATGCTACAATTTATCGCTTAACGCATCCTAATTGTACTTTAGAGGAACTTCAAGAATTAGTTAAAGGACCCGATTTTCCAACCGGTGGGATTGTTCAAGGTAAAGAGGGGATTCATTCGGCTTTTTCAACGGGTAAAGGACGAATTGTGATTCGTAGTAAAGCTGAAATTATTGAAAAACGCAGCAGTAAACAAATTGTTATTACGGAATTACCATATGATGTCATTAAATCAAATGTTGTTAAAAAGATTGACGATTTAAGATTTAATAAAGAAGTTGAAGGCATCAGTGAAGTGCGCGATGAATCAGATCGAACTGGTTTGAAAATTCTGATTGATTTAAAAAAAGATAGCGATGCCCAGCTAATCTTAAATTATTTATATAAAAATACTGATTTACAAGTTTATTACAATTACAATATTGTGGCAATTGTTGATCAAAGACCAATTCAATTAGGATTGGCTCAATTAATTGATGCCTACTTAGTTCATCGGGAAGAAGTAGTTTTACGTCGCAGTACTTATTTATTAAATAAATTAAGTAGTCGCAGCCACATCTTAGAAGGCTTAATGAAAGCAACTTCGATAATGGATGAAATTATTGCTTTAATCCGTAGTTCAAAAAATAAAGAAGATGCAAAAAAGCGTTTAATGGCGAGCTTTGAATTTTCTGATTTACAAGCTGAAGCAATTGTTAATTTGCGACTTTATCGTTTAACTTCAACCGATATTGTTTTATTGAAAGAAGAATATGCCAATATTTTAATGGAGATTCGAGACTTGCGAGCGATAGTGGAAGATCGCAACATTTTAAACAGTACGATTGTTGAAGAGCTAAAAATGCTTAAAGAAAACTTTGCAACCGCTAGAAAAACCCAAATTGAAAGTGAAATTGAAGAAATTGTTATCGAAAAAACTCAAATGATTAGTAATGAACGAGTGATGTGTACAGTTAGTCAGGCCGGTTATTTAAATAATGTATCGATGCGTTCTTATTTAGCGAGTATTCCAGCTTTACCTTATACTCGTGATGATGATGAATTATTAGGTTATCAAGAAGTTGATTCGCACGATATTATCTTCTCAATTTCAAGTAATGGTGAGTATAGCTTGGTCCCATTATATCTAGTTGCCGAAGGGCGCTGGAAAGAAATTGGAACTCATATTAATAATTATGTGAAATATGATGAATTCTCATCTTTAGTAACTAGTAATGTGATTAAGAAATTTGATACTGATATTTTAGTTGTCACGGTCAGTAAGTTTGGGATGATCAAAAGTACTCCACTAAATCAATTTGAGTTAATTCGGACCAGTAGTGCTAGCACTGGGATGCGTTTAAAAGCTGGTGATGAAATCGTTGCGGCATATTTGGCTCAAGCTGATGATGATATTTTATTAGCTAGTAAGCAGGGCTTTGTCTTACGTTATCCGTTAAGTGTCATTAACCCAACATCCCCAAAAGCAATGGGTGTGATAGCGATGAATCTAAGTAAAGATGATGAAATTGCCGCAAGTTGTAATCTCGCTTTAAATAGTAGTGAAATCGTGATTATTAGTGACAAAGGAACTTTGAAACGTTTTAAAGCTAGCGATTTTGAAGTGGCGAATCGTGCTACAAAAGGCGAGCGGGTCTTTAAACAAGTTAAAAGTAATCCAGTTTATTTAAAGCATTTAGTAAGTGGAAATCTTGAAGATCAGATTAACTTGATTACTGCGGATAAATTATTGGAAATAGCCTTTAAAGAAATTGCCTTAATGGGGAAAGATGCCACTTTCTCTAATCCATTAGATTTAAAAGCAAAATGGTATTTAGTGAAAGGCTTAAGTTATATTAAATAAAAACCGTTATTTTATTCAATAACGGTTTTTCTGTTTTCTAAGACATCAATTACTTCGAGTAAGCTA
>CAYUXU010000085.1:0-4336 GCA_964449005.1 uncultured Erysipelotrichaceae bacterium
AAGGCCTACCTCTTAGTAAAGTAATCGGTTGTCGCGATGATATTATGACTGATTTAATTAAACAAGGTTTAGATCCAAAAGATGCTTTCGATATTATGGAATCAGTTCGAAAAGGGAAGGGTCTTACTCCAAAATGGATTAAATTAATGAAAGATCACCAAGTGGAAGATTGGTATATAGATTCTTGTCAAAGAATTAAATATATGTTCCCTAAAGCCCACGCTGTGGCTTATGTAATTATGGCGATTCGAGTAGCTTGGTTTAAAGTTTACCACCCAGCTTATTACTATATTTCATTTTTCACATTACGGGCTGACGCTTTTGATATTGAAGCCATGATTGGAGGCCAACATTTAATTGAAACGCGCTTAAATGATATTAATCAAAGGCTCAGTAACTTTAAAACGGCTAATAGTGATGTTACTCAAAAAGAGCGTGATATTGTTGTTACTTTAGAAGTTGCTTTAGAAATGTACTTAAGAGGTTATCGTTTTAGCAATATTTCTTTAGAGAAATCTTTAGCAACCGAGTTTCTAATTGATCCAAATGACGATAAAGTTTTAATTCCACCATTTTCAACGGTTGATGGTTTAGGAGTTAATGCGGCTCGGTCTTTAGTTGAAGCTAGAAAGAACTTACCATTTATTTCTAAAGAAGATATTTTGAAAAGGACCTTACTTTCTTCAACAGTTTTAAATAAACTGGAACAAATGAATGTTTTAGGTAAACTTCAAGAAGAAAATCAATTATCTTTGTTTTAATCTCAAAAAATTAGTATTTAGTTGAACTTTTTTAGATTATGGTATAATTTAAATACCTTAATTAAAGTGAGGTGAAGACTAAATGCGAAAGAAAAGCCTTATTAGTTGGTTAGTTATTTCTTTAATAGTTCTTTTAAATATGTCTTCTCTAATTTTCTTAAAAGCAAGTCAAGCTGACTATCGAGTTTATCGAATCTTAGATGATGGTTCTTTTAGTGATGTTATTTTTACAACATCCGACTTTAATCAAGCTAATCAAAAGATGTTAGAAGTAGCGGCTATTACGCCTAATGTCGTAGTAATTTCAAGTAAAAGTAAAAGTCCTTTACAAATCGTCGCGACTGATCGGGGCTACGTCCAATCTTATCCTTTTCGGAAGGGAGCCTTTGGGAATAAATCTGGAGCAGCCAATACTTTATCAATTTTTGGGAATAAAAATCTAACGGGGTCCGCTTTAACTTATATTGGAGCCCACTATAAAATGTTTTATCATCAATCAGAAGCAGTTGGTGACAATATTGCCTTAAAGATTTCTTTTGAAGGAACGACTGGTTATATTGATTCCACCAAAGGCGATATCATTCCTTTTATCTTTGTGGAAAAAGGATTTTTAATTACGATTGGTGGTAATGAAAATTATTATGATACTCCAGAAGCCAAATATGCAATGCGGATTAAACCCGACCATTATTTAGTTAACTATGATGGTAGCACTAAAACTAATCGAATTTATCATATTACAACTCGCTCTTGGTACACCAATTCAACTACTTCTTTAAGTTATGGGATTGCCCCAGCTTGGTTACCAGTGGGCATGTACTATTCTTTAGATGGTGTTAGTTTTTATTATGATATTGACTTAAAAAATCCTGTAAAAAATGGTGCTGAAATTGGCAGGTATTATAATTATTTCTTATGGTTACCAATTCGAACTTTTGCTAGTTATACCGGCCAAGATTATCATGATTATCTCCAATATTTAGGCCGCTCAAATTCAATTATTTATGGTCAAACTAGTGACGGCAAATATAAAGCTGAACCGTTTAAAACAATGGGTGATATCCATCGGATGAACTCTTTAATGTTTTTTGCCCAAGCTGCTTTAGAATCAGCCTATGGCACTTCTAGTTATGCACGAAATCGTTTTAATTTATTTGGTTGGAATGCTTATGATTCAGCCCCTGATAATGCAAGTTACTATCAAGGGATTGAAGATGTCGTAGAACGTCATATGAGCGCCAATATGATGGGGTATGTCAATCAAACTGACTGGCGCTTTGGGATTGCCTATGGGAATAAAGCCACTGGAATCAGTGTTCAATATGCATCTGATCCTTATTATGGTAAAAAAGTAAGTTCAATCGCAACTAGTGTTGATCGTTATTTAGGAGGGCAAGAGTATAATAAATATTTCTTAGGTAAGCTTAAAGATAAAACGGCAGTCAATATTAGAGCTACCCCAAGTTTAAGTGGTACGATTCTTTATGTCAGTAAGGGAACGATTGTAAATCAAATTATGGCTTTAGAATCATTAGATAAATATGGTGATAATCAGGATTTCTATAAATTTATTGTCCCAGTTTCCAATAAACAAACTACTGCGACTTATGGATATGTTCATGATAGTATGATTGAAATCTTAGAACATAACATTGCTGGTCAAGTTAGTCAATCGCAAGTAGCTGACGGTACTGAAACTCATCCTTTTATTGTTGAAGCACTCTTAAATTTTAGAGCTTCACCATCAACAAGTAGCACCTCACTTGGGACGATTCCTTCCGGTACTATCATCACAGGTACTTTAACGAATAATGGTTGGATTAAAACCACATACAATGGAAAAACCGGTTATATAACTTATGAATATGCTTCAATCTATAGTCCGGTCAGTATTTATGAACCACCAGTTATTCCAACCGAACCTGAAGAACCGATAGACCCTGATCCAATCGATCCCGACCCAGTTGACCCGGAAGATCCAACTGATCCAGAGGAACAAGTATTAGGTGATATTAATGGGGATGGCGAAATAGATATTGTAGACTTTGCGATGCTTAGAAGCCATATGTTGAGAATAACTACTTTATCTGGAGCTCATGCTTTAGCTGCTGATTTCAATAATGACGGCGAGATTGACATTGTTGACTTTGCGATGCTAAGGAGTCATATGTTAGGGATAAAGAGATTTGGAGAATAAGATGAAAAAACTTAAATTTATTATAAAATATGGAGTTACATTTAGCTTTCTAGTAAGCAGTTTTTTCATTGTTCATGCACAAACAAATGTAAAGATTATTAGTAATAGTTCAGTAACTGTTGGTAGTACAATAACTATTACCATGGAAGGTGGAGTAAACCAATCTTATGATTTAAAACTGGCTTACGATAAATCTGCTTTTCAATTTACTTCTGGAGACAACTGTAATGAAAGTGGTTCGTCTGTTGTATGTCTAATTAGTGGAAATGCAACAAAAGTTGATCGAGCTCAAGCAACTTTAAAAGCACTGAAAGCAGGAAACAGTAAAGTAACGGTCACTGGTAGTGGCTCATCATTATCAGATTTTTCTAAGTTTTCAGTATCAGCCTCTAAAACTATTAAAATTAATGAAAAAACTCCTACCAAACCAACCACTCCTAGTGTTGACTCAGATAAAGATAAATATCCTAGTGCTGAAGAAAAAGCAGCCTTAGAACTTGAAATTAAAAGACAAACTCCTTTAGTTAAATCTATTAGTATTAGATCGCTTTCCGATAAATTCTTTGAAGAAGAACTTACTAATATAAAAACTGAAAAGGAAGTATTTACTTATAAATATCAATTACCGACAAGAATTGATAAATTTGAAGTAGTCTTAGAACCACTAAATGATAAAGTCAAAATTACTGGTGAGACGGTTTATCAATTTGAAGCTGACCTGTTGACAAAAACATTAAACTTTACCTTAAAAGACGGTCAAATCGAACAAGTATTAGCTTTAAAGGTAGATTTAACTGTCACTGATTATAAAACAGTTACAGCTTTTGGGAAGTCTTATTATTTATATGATGATGAAGTATTAGATAGTTATTTAAAGAATTTTGGTTTCAGTAAAATAACTAAACTAAATGATGAAACTATAGAACATTATTATTTTGAAAATGAGATTCATAAATTACGTTTATTAATTGATCAAGATAAAAATGCCCGTTGGTTTATTTTAGATGATAACCTAAATCCAATTCAAGAAGTAGTTTTTTATCCAAATCAAGTCGAATATCTCCTTTTACCACTCACAAAATTAGATGAAGCCTTTCCAATTGGCGGGAATAAGTACCAACTTTTAACTTTAGATTTACCTGAGGCATTGTTGAAACTTGATAGTAGTTTGAAGTTTTATGATGAATTATGGGGTTGGAATTTAGAAGAATACTTAATTCTTAGTGGAGAGAACCATAAATCTACCGGATATTTCGCTGTTAATCAAGACTTAATTGAAAAGGCGGTCGTGGTTTTTGATGAAGCTCCCAATATGACTCCCATCTTTACCTTCTTAATTGGAAGTAATGTTTTAAGTCTGGGATTTCTATTGGTTTAT
>CAYUXU010000086.1:0-4273 GCA_964449005.1 uncultured Erysipelotrichaceae bacterium
CCATTCAGACGCGCTCCCAGCTGCGCCATGCCCCCAAAAGTCAATTATTAGTATACCATAATTATCTAAAGTTTGTATTAATTTAAAATCTCACAAGAAAAAAGATGTCCACTAATTCGGACATCTTTTATTGTGAATTACTTATTTTCTTTTAAAGCTGCCTGAGCTGCTGATAAGCGAGCAATTGGTACTCTAAATGGTGAACAAGAAACATAATCTAATCCCACTTTATGGAAGAATTCGATTGAGCTTGGATCACCACCATGCTCACCACAAATTCCTAGTTTTAGATTAGGTTTAGTTTTACGGCCTAAACGACAAGCCATATCAACTAATTGTCCAACTCCTTTTTGATCTAATCTTGCAAATGGATCAGATTCATAAATACCCTTATCATAGTAATGACTTAAGAAACCACCAGCATCATCTCTTGAGAAACCAAATGTCATTTGCGTCATGTCATTAGTTCCAAATGAGAAGAATTCTGCTTCTTCAGCAATTTCATCTGCTAATAAGGCTGCTCGTGGGATTTCAATCATCGTTCCCACAATGTAATCAATCTTAACTCCAGTTTCAGCAATGATTCTTTGAGCAGTTTGATCAACATATTCCTTAACATACTTAAGTTCTTGTTTTTCACCAACTAATGGAATCATAATTTCTGGCACGATCTTCCAATCAGGATGACGTTTTACAACATTGATTGCTGCGCGAATAATCGCTTCAGTTTGCATTTCCGCAATTTCTGGATAAGAAACTGCTAAACGACAACCACGATGACCCATCATTGGGTTAAATTCATGGAGCGTTCCAATTACACCTTTTAACTCAGGAACACTCATTCCCATATCATGAGCTAATTCGACAATGTATTCTTCTTTGGTTGGTAAGAATTCATGCAGTGGTGGATCTAGATAACGAATTGTCATCGGACGACCTTCCATTGCTTCATAAATATCTTCAAAGTCTTGTTGTTGAATTGGTAATAAACGACTTAAGGCTTCACGGCGTTGTTTCTCGTTACTACTTAAAATCATTTCCCGCATAATTTTAATCCGATCAGCTTCAAAGAACATATGTTCTGTTCTAATTAAACCAATTCCTTCAGCACCAAATTCAAGAGCTTGTTTCGCATCTTTTGGTGTATCAGCATTTGTTCTAATTGAGAGACGACGATACTTGTCAGCCCAAGCCATAATAGTCTCAAAGTTTCCAGAAATCTCAGCAGGAACTGTTTTAACAGCTTCGGCATAAATAAATCCGCTACTACCATCTAATGAAACATCATCACCTTCATTAATCACGACATCATCAATCCGACATGATGAATCACTCGTAAAGATTAGTTCATGACAACCAGAGACACAACATTTCCCCATCCCACGTGCAACAACTGCCGCATGAGAAGTCATTCCACCACGGGCTGTTAAAATACCTTCGGCAGCATCCATTCCTTCAATGTCTTCCGGAGAAGTTTCTAAACGAATTAAAATAACTTTCTCGCCGCGATTTTTGGCCTCAACTGCTGCTTCAGCTGTAAAGACGGCTTTTCCACTAGCTGCACCTGGTGATGCAGGTAAAGCACTACCAACCGGCTTGGCAGCTTTTAAAGCTTTCTCATCAAATTGAGGATGAAGTAAAGCATCTAGTTGCCTTGGATCAAGCTGTAATAAAGCTTGTTTTTCATCAATTAAACCTTCTTTAACTAAATCAACCGCAATTTGTAAAGCTGCTGTTGCCGTTCTTTTACCGCTTCTAGTTTGCAGCATATATAGTTTGCGATTTTCAATTGTAAATTCCATATCTTGCATATCACGATAATGTTTTTCTAATACATCACAGTGTCTCGCAAATTCTTCATAAACTTCTGGCATTAGTCTTTCTAGTTCAGAAATTGGTAATGGTGTTCTAATTCCTGCCACAACGTCTTCCCCTTGGGCATCGATTAAAAATTCACCAAATAAAGCATGTTCACCAGTCGCTGGGTTTCTAGTAAAGGCAACTCCGGTTCCAGAGTCTTCGCCAGTATTTCCAAAGACCATTGCTTGAATATTGACAGCAGTTCCCCAACTACCTGGAATATCATTCATCCGACGATAGTAAATCGCTCTTGGATTATTCCAAGAACGGAAAACAGCTTTAATTGCTTCAATTAATTGATCACGCGGATCAGTTGGGAAAGAAGTTCCCTTTTCACTTAAATAGTGAGCTTTGAAAGCTTCAACCATTTCTTGAAGGTCTTCCGCTGTAAACTCAGTATCAAGTGTAATTTGGCGTTCTTCCTTCATCTTATCAATAATTACTTCAAATTCTGATTTAGAAACACCCATCACCACATCGGCAAACATTTGAATAAAACGGCGATATGAATCATAGGCAAATTTTGGGTTAGCAGTATTTTTCGCTAAAGCCGCGACAACTTCATCATTTAAACCTAAGTTTAAAATGGTATCCATCATACCGGGCATGGAAGCTCTCGAGCCTGATCGAACTGAAACTAATAGTGGGTTATCTAATGAACCAAACTTTTTTCCTGTTTCATTTTCTAAATTTTCTAAGGCTTGAAAAATCTCTGCCACAATACTATCAACGATAACTTCATTATCATCATAGTACTTAGTACAAGCTTCTGTAGTAACGACAAACCCCGGTGGAACTGGTAAACCTAAACTAACCATTTCAGCTAAGTTAGCCCCTTTTCCTCCTAAAAGTTCGCGCATCGTGCCGTTACCTTCAGCAAACGAATAAACAAATTTTTTACTCATAATTTCCTCCAAACTTTACAGCTAATATTATAGCAAAATATCACTGAAATACCAAGATTAAACGTTTAATCAAGCTCTTTCTTTAAACTATTTAATTCCTTTTCTACAATCTCATATTGTAAAAGATAATCCGCCAGTTTTTCTTTCTCTAAAGCAACCTTAGCGGCTGGCGCTTTTAAAACGAAATTTTGATTAGCTAAGATATTTTCTGAACGCTCAATTTCTTCTTTTAAATGAGCAGCTTCTTTTTCTAAGCGAGCTAATTCCGCCGCAAGATCAACTAAATCACCTTTTTCTAGCTCAATAATCGCACCTTCAATTGGGACGACAATTGGATCAGTAATCGTTTCGATAACTTCCCCTTGAACTAAGAGTTCTAACATTTTTAAACTAGAAGGACTTAACTTTAAAATCTTTTTATCACTATCATAAAGTTGTAATTGTAATTTTGTCTTTGGTTTAAGATTATAAGAAACCTTTAATTCTCTTAAAGTCCCAATAATTTTAATTAATAATTCAATTTCTGCAATATCAAAATTTTGATCAATCAGCTTTGGGAAAGTGGCATGGTAAATATCTTGCATCATTAATTTCTCATATATTTCATCAGTCACAAATGGAATAAAAGGATGCAGTAAGATCAAAATATCCGCTAAGACTTTTTGTAAGGTCATTAAAGTACCAGCTTTTAAATTAAGATCTGTGCTATTTAAATTGGCTTTACTTAATTCAATATACCAATCACAAAAATCATCCCAAACAAAATGATACAAGGCATTCCCCGCTAAGGCAATTTCATATTTATCAAGTTGATTTCTTACCACTTTTACCGTTTCATCTAGGCGCTTTAATATATATTGATCAACATTACTAGTTAGTTTTATGTCAAATTCAGGAACAATCTCCCCTTCTAAATTCATTAAAACAAAACGTGACGCATTCCAAAGTTTATTAATAAAATTCCAAGCTGCTTCAACTTTTTCATTTTGATAGCGAATGTCTTGACCAGGTGAGGAATTAGTCGTCAAGAAAAAGCGCAAAGCATCAACTCCATAACTGGCAATTACATCCATCGGATCAACGCCGTTACCAAGTGATTTACTCATTTTTCGACCTTGTTCATCACGAATCAAGCCATGGATTAAAACATCTTTAAACGGAGCTTGCTTCGTGAAATGTTCTCCCATAAAGGCCATCCGTGCTACCCAAAAAAAGATAATATCATAACCCGTTACCATAACCGAGGTTGGATAATAACGTTGATAATCAGCGGTTGCTGTGGGCCATCCTAAAGTTGAAAATGGCCATAAAGCACTGGAAAACCAAGTATCTAAAACATCTTCATCTTGTTGCCAGTTTTCTAAATCACTCGGTGGATTGATCCCGACATAAATTTCTTCAGTTTCTTTATGATAATAAGCCGGAATTTGGTGGCCCCACCAAAGTTGTCTTGAAATACACCAATCTTCAATATTATTTAACCAACCAGTAAAGATATTCTCAAAACG
>CAYUXU010000087.1:0-4248 GCA_964449005.1 uncultured Erysipelotrichaceae bacterium
AAAATTTACTTAATTTAGAAGTTTTACCTTGTGGTTTGGGAGCTCGGGATACTTTACGCCTTGAAGCTGGTTTGCCACTTTATGGCCATGAACTTAAAGCTGATATCACGCCACTTGAAGCGGGTCTCAGTTATTTTGTTGATTTAGAAAAAGCTGATTTTATTGGTAAGAAGGCTTTGACAACAGCTCCTCAAAAAAAGTTAATCGGATTTAAATTAGAAGGAAGAGCGATTGCTCGTGATGATATGATTATTAATCAAGGAACTAATGAAGTAGGCGTAGTTACTTCTGGCACATTTTCACCCAGTTTAAAACAAGGAATTGGGATGGCTTTAATTGATAGTACTTTAGATACTTATGACGATTTAACGGTTCCAATCCGTAACAAACTGGAAAAAATAAATATTGTAAAACTACCATTTGTTAAAAAGAAATAAGGAGGAAGAAATGGCTAAACAATTATTATTTGATAAGACTCATGAATGGGTTGAATTACTAGCTGACAATCAAGCTAAGGTAGGGATTAGCGATCACGCTCAAAGTGAATTAGGCGATATTGTTTATTTATCATTGCCTGAAGTTGGCACAAAACTTGTCAAAGGTGAGAGCTTTTGTGAAGTTGAATCAGTTAAAGCGGTCTCTGATGTTTACGCCCCCGTTAATGGTGTCGTAGTAGCAGTTAATGAAGCTTTACTTGATGCTCCTGAAGAAATTAATGTGGCACCTTTAGAAGCTTGGTTAGTATTATTAGCTGAAGTTAGTGACTATGAGGATTTATTAGACGAAGCAGCATATTTAGAAACTTTATAGAGGAGGTAGTTTAATGGCAGATTATGTTGTTAATACCTTAAAGCAACAAGCAGAAATGCTTGAAGAAATTAATTTAAGCTGGGAAGAAATTTTAGAAACCATCCCCGAGAATGTTCGATTAAAGCGAGAATTAAATTTAGCTAATGGCTTAAGTGAACTTGAAGTTATTCAAGAAATGACTGGATTAGCTAATTTAAATACCGTTTATAATACAATTTTACGGGGAGCAGGGGCCTATCATCATTTAATACCAAGCGTCGTGAAGCATTTAGCGGGGAGAGCCGAGTTTTTAACAACTTATACACCTTATCAAGCTGAATTTTCACAAGGAGTATTACAAGTAATCTTTGAATATCAAAGTATGATGGCTCATCTAACCGGCTTAAGTGCTTCAAATGCGAGTGTTTATGATGGAGCTAGTGCCTTAGCGGAAGCAGTCAATATGACAGTTACCAGCTCAAAAAATGAAGTTTATTTGGGAGGAAATTTACATCCTGATGTTATTGAAACGGTTTTAACCTATACCGCATATCTTGATACCGTAGTTCATATTATTCCAGTGATTGCAGGGCGCATCGATTTAAATTGGCTCAAAGCAAACTTAAATGAGAAAACAGCCAGTGTTGCGATTGCTCAGCCGAATTATTTGGGGATTTTAGAAGATATGAAAACTATCGGAGCCGAGTTAAAAAGCCGAGACATTGCCTTGATTGCCTACGTTAATCCCATGACTTTAGGTTTATTACATAAACCAAGTGAATATGGGGCCGCAATTACGGTTGGTGAAGCTCAACCATTTGGTTTAAATATGGCTCTTGGGGGACCATACTTAGGTTTTATGACTGCGAATCAGAAATTTATGAGGCGCTTACCAGGTCGGATTGTTGGACAAACCCTTGATGCTAATGGTAATCGTGCTTTTACCTTAACCTTACAAGCTCGTGAACAACACATTCGACGTGAAAAAGCTACTAGTAGTATTTGTTCGAATCAAGCTCATTGTGCTTTAACTGCCGCCATTTACTTAGCAGCAATTGGACCAAAGGGCTTAAAGGATGTCGCCAACGCTTCTTATCAAAAAGCTCATTATTTCCAAGAGAAGTTGGCTGAAATTGGCTACTCTTTAAAATATCAACAACCATTTTTCCACGAATTTGTTACTACCACTCCAATCCCTGCCGTGCTAGTGGAACAAGAGTTGGCAAAACATAATATCTTGGCAGGAAAAATTTTAAGTAATCAGGAAATCTTGTGGTGTGTTACTGAAACAGTTAGTGAAAAAACTCTTGATGAAGTGATTACTTATCTAAAGGAGGTCCAACTATGAACCAAAAATTAATTTTTGAAATTAGTAGTCCGGGTCGCTATAATGAGTATTTTCCAGAAACAAAGTTGAATTATCAATTGCCAGAAGATTTTAAATCTAATCAGACAGTTGATTTGCCGGAAGTTGCAGAATTAGACTTAGTTCGTCATTATACTAATTTATCGCTCAAAACTCATGGCGTTGATAATGTCTTTTATCCTTTAGGATCTTGTACTATGAAATACAATCCAAAGTTAAATGAAGATATGGCTAATCTCAGTGGTTTTGCTAATATTCACCCCGAACAACCTGAAGCAAGTATCCAAGGTGCTTTAGAAGCAATGGGGAAACTCCAAAATGCCTTATCAGAAATAACTGGTATGGATAGTTTCACTTTACAACCAGCTGCTGGAGCTCAAGGTGAATTTTTAGGAATGCTTTTAATCCACAAGTATCATAAGATGCGCAATGATGAAAAGCGAACCAAAGTTATCGTGCCTGATTCAGCTCATGGTACTAATCCGGCCAGTGCGGTCATGGCTGGTTTTGAAGTTGTAACAGTCGCTTCAAATTCTGAAGGTGGCGTTGATTTAGATGCTTTGAGAGCCTTAGCTAACGAAGAAACGGCAGCTTTAATGTTGACTAATCCGAACACATTAGGATTATTTGACAAAAATATTTATGAGATTTCAGAGATCATTCATGGTGTCGGTGGATTACTTTATTATGATGGAGCCAATTTAAATCCAATTATGGGACTTTCGAGACCAGGTGATATGGGATTTGATGTGGTTCATTTAAATCTTCATAAAACGTTTTCCACTCCACATGGTGGCGGAGGGCCTGGTTCAGGACCAGTAGGAGTCAAGAAGCATTTAGAACCTTATTTACCAAGTGGAACAGTTGTCTATCAAGACAAGCAATGGACTTTCCTTGATAATCCTAATGGTGTTGGGAGAATGCGTAGTTATTATGGTAATTTCTTAGTAAATATTAAGGCTTTAACTTATATTTTGACTTTAGGAAAAGAAGGATTAATCAATACTGCAAAAAACGCCATTATTAATGCCAATTATATGAAAGTTAAATTAAGTGATACTTATCAAATAGCTTATCAACAAATTTGTATGCATGAATTTGTGATGTCTTTAGAAAAGGAGAAACAAAAATATAACTTCACCGCAAAAGATATTTCGAAAGCTCTTTTAGATTATCAGATTCATCCACCTACTATGTACTTCCCGAATATTGTAAATGAAGCTTTAATGGTAGAACCAAATGAAACTGAAAGTAAAGAAACTTTAGATAATGCGATTGAGATTTTTAAAGAAATCCATCAGAAAGCTATTAAGGATCACCATTGGATTAAAAATACTCCTTACACGATGCCGGTGGCCCGAGTTGATGAAGTATTAGCAGCACGAAATCCGATCCTAATTTATAAAAAAGATATCGATTAGAAACTTAATATATTATAAAAAAGAGTTGTTACAAATTTGAGACAACTCTTTTTGTTATTCTTCCATTTCTCGATTATTCTAAGATATCAGCCGGTTGACAATCTAAAGCTTGGCAAATAGCTTCTAAAGTTGTAAAGCGGATAGCTTTGGCTTTACCAGTTTTTAGAATTGAGAGATTAGATAAAGTTATATTGATTTGTTCGCTAAGTTCACTCAGACTCATTTTCCGCTTAGCTAAAATAACATCTAAATTGACTATTATTGGCAAAATAAACCTCCTTTAAATTGTTAACTCGCGCTCTTCGCGCATTTCGATGGCTTCTTTAATGATGTGCCGAATTAAATAAAGGGCTGACATTAAAACAATTATACAAAGTAATGCTCCGATTATGACTATTGATAGGGCCGGTCCTGGACCTCCAACATTTAGAAGTAATGAAAATATAATTACTAAAACAACTGAAGCAAGTCCACAAAGAATTATTAAATAAGCAATGGATCTCGTAAAATTATTTGTAAAAGTTTCTTTTTTATCAAATAGAAATAATAACTTTATTATAACTCCACAACCTAACATAAACATTAATAAAGTTGATTCGCTTAAGATTAGAATTGGGTAATGCAAATAACTAATCTCAGGATAAGTTTCATAAGCTGCTTCATTAGCTAAAG
>CAYUXU010000088.1:0-4176 GCA_964449005.1 uncultured Erysipelotrichaceae bacterium
TAAAATAATTAAGATCATGGCTAAAAGTCCAAAGACAGAACCTGATAAAAGCATGATAGTATGATTAAAGTTTCGAATCATAAAAGCAATGTAAATAGGGGTTGCTAAAGCAGAAACACCGCTACAAATACTCATTGCGATGGATTGTCCAGACGACTTGAGATGATCTGGTGACAAATCGAAAATAATATTTTTTACTGATAAAATCATTAAAGGGAAAGTAATTAATTGTAAAGTTGATAATGCCAAGATGACCGTGATACTTGAGGTAAAAGCAAAGCCTAAAAACTGTAAAGTAAAGGTTAGAGCACTAACAAACATTAACTTAGTTGCATCAAATTTCTTTAAAAGCCAAGAACCAATGAAGAAGATTGGGATTTCAACTACTGCTTGTAATGACCATTTCAAACCAATATGGGTTGCGGTTGCCCCTAAAGTGATCATTTTATCAATTACGCCTATCATATTTAAGGCATTAACTAAGTATAAAAATAAAGTTGATAAAACGGCAAAAACATAGGCAGGTCGAGCTAATAATTCATTTAAATGTTTTAAAGTAATCGGTTCTTTTTCTTCTTTAGCTTTTTCGGCATCTGGTAACAATAAAACAACCGGAAGAGTTAAACTACTAAAGATGATTGTTGCAATTCCTGCTCCCATATAACCAAAGCGTTCAATAAACATTGGGATTAACATACTACCAATTGCCCAACCAATTGATCCAAAAGCTCGAATCGAACTAAATAAAGCTCGAACTTTATCACCTGATTCTAAGACCCAGTTATCTTGCATCATATAAGTTGTTTGATAGAAGACTCCATAAAGAACAAATGAAATGACATGGAAGAGAAAGTATGATGTTTCAAATCCATAAAAGAAGACTGCTGCCACAGTGAAGGCAATCAATGTAACTATCATTATTTTTTTAATCGTACGATATTTATCACTTAGGAAACCAAAAAAGAGCTGGGCAAAGATAGTTGCCAAAGCCATTGATGATTGAATAAATGATTTTTGAAACTCATTATATCCTAACGCCGTTAAGTAGGGAATGTACTGGGTAAAACTGACTGACATTGCTACAAAAATAATGAAATACAACACCATAAATAAGAATATTCGTTTTTTCGCCATATATGTACCTCTATATCTATTAAGATAGCATAATAAAAATCTCTTGCCTATCTTTTCCGTATTTTTACTTGTAATTAAAAATTAAATAGTCTATGATTAAGTTAAATTTGAGGGATATTATGACCTATATAGTTAGATTTTTCTTTTTTAAATAACCTTATCAGCCAAAGCTCTTGGTTATTTTGTGTTGGTAAGGAAAAGTGAAAGCATCAGATAGATGCTTTTTTTATTAAGATAAAGGAGGAGAAATGGAAATAGCAGTTAATTTAAAATATCACAATTACAAAATTATATTAGAGGATGGTCTTTTAAATCATCTTAAAGATTATCTTAAAGAAACTGATTATTTTATTATTACAGATGAAAATATTCCCCTTGAGTATGTCAAAAAAGTTTCATCACAGCTTGAAACAGAAAAGATAATAACGATCAAAGCCGGTGAAGCGAGTAAAAGCTTTATGGCATATCAAGAGGTATTAACCAAACTTTATGATTTAAACTGTAAACGAGACAGTGTTTTAGTAGCATTGGGAGGCGGGGTAGTTGGCGATTTAACTGGTTTTGTAGCTGCGACCTATTTACGAGGAATTAAATATATCAGTATCCCAACTACAACTTTGTCACAAATTGACAGCAGTATTGGAGGAAAAACTGGTATTAATTTTTTAAGTACTAAGAATATGGTGGGAGCATTTTATCATCCAGAGCTAGTTTTAATTGATTATGAAGTTTTAAAGACTTTACCTAGGCGTCATTATTACAATGGACTAATTGAAGCCCTAAAAATGGGCTTAATTTCTGACTCCAAACTTTATCAAGCATGTTTGGATTATAGCTCTAAAAGAGATTTAAAAGAGATCATCCCAGCTGCGATTTATCAAAAAAAGTTAATTGTCGAAGCGGATGAAAAAGAAGCTAATTTAAGAAAATTATTAAATTTAGGACATACCTTCGGACATGCCTTTGAAAGTTATTATAATTTTGAGACACTTTATCATGGAGAAGCAGTTTTATTAGGTATGTTAAAGATTATTAATAATCCGACGATTATCCAACAGTTGAAAGATGTCGCTAATAGACTTCAAATTCCTTTGGATTTAGAATATGACATATCACAAGTAATGAAATATATTAAACAAGATAAAAAAAGTCAAAGTGATTTTATTACCGTTATTTTAGTTGATGAAGTTGGACGTGCTTATTTAAAAGATTATAGTTTTCAAAAATTAAGAAAATTATTGGAGGAAAAATAATGGCAGGAATTTATGGTAATGTACTAAAAGTAAGTATTTTTGGTGAATCACATCAAAGTGAAATGGGAATAACTTTAGATGGTTTACCAGTTGGGCACAAAATAAATTACTCGTTTATTGACAAATGTTTAGCAAAACGGCGGCCTAAGTTAGAAACGGGAACTTCTCGCATTGAAAGTGATGATTATCGGATTATCTCAGGAGTTTATCAAGATAAAACAACCGGTGCTCCTTTAACCATTATTATTAAAAATAAAGATCAGCGAAGCGCTGATTATCAACGCCATCAAGATTTTTATCGACCATCCCATGCTGATTACAGTGCAGAAAACAAATATTTAGGATTTAATGATCCCCGAGGTGGCGGTCATTTCTCTGGTCGTCTCACGGCATTAATCGTAGCCGCTGGGGCGATAGCTTTAGATATTTTAGAAAAAGAAGATATTTTAATTGCAACTCATGTCACAAGAAGCCGTCAGTATCGTGGTGAAGAATTCTCAGAAAATCAAACAACCTTAAAGCAACAAGTTTTAAAAATAATTGCAGGTGATTTTCCTGTTTTAACTAACTCTAAACTATTAGAAGATGAAATTGCAGGAACTAAAAAACTTCAGAATTCGATTGGTGGAGTTTTAGAAACTGCGATTATTGGTTTAAAGGCAGGCTATGGTGAACCTTTTTTTAATTCATTAGAAAGTAGCCTGAGTCATTTAATCTTTAGCGTTCCAGCCGTTAAAGGAATTCAGTTTGGTCTAGGTTTTGATTTTGTCAATTATTATGGCTCAGAAGTTAATGATGAATTCGCTTTTAGTAATGATCAAGTAATTACCTCTACAAATAATAACGGAGGGATCAATGGTGGGATTAGTAATGGCCAACCAATTCTCTTTAAAACTATTATAAAACCAACTTCTTCGATTGGTCTACCACAAAAAACTATTAACAAAGTTACCGAACAAGTTGAAGAGGTCATCATCAAGGGTCGTCATGATCCAGCAATTTTTCATCGAGCAGCGATAGTCATTGATGCTATGAGTGGATTGGCTTTATTAGATTTAATATTAATTCGAAAGGGACAGTTATGGCGTTAAATAAAGGTGTATATGGTTTAGTAGGATATCCTTTGGGTCATAGTTTTTCCCAAGAAATTCATAAACTTTTTAACCTAATTGACTATCAACTCTTTTCTTTAAACAAAGACGAGTTTATAACTTTTCTAGAAAAAAGAGAATTTGACGGGATTAATGTCACAATTCCTTATAAAGAGTTGGCATTTAAATATTGTGATGAGTTAAGTGAAACAGCCCAAGCGGTGGGGAGTATTAATACTATTATTAATCAAAATGGCATTTTATATGGTGATAATACTGATATTTTAGGTTTAAAAACCCTTTTAAACTATTATGACGTAGCTTTAAAAGGTAAAGATGTTTTGATTCTTGGTACTGGAGGTACTAGTAAAACAGCCGCATTTTTGGCTAAAAACCTTCAAGCCAAATCGATTAATTTTGTTTCAAGAAAGAAGCAAAGTAAGACTTTATCTTATTCAAATCTTAAAAATTACCAAACTGATATTTTGATTAATACAACACCGGTTGGCATGTCACCAAATTTAAAAGAAGTACCAGTAGATTTAAAAGACTTAATGAACTTAGAAGCAGTGATTGACGTAATTTATAATCCGCTAAAAACAAAATTGATTTTAGATAGTGCCAAATTAAATTTACGAGCATATAATGGATTGTTAATGTTGGTGGCACAAGCTTATTATGCTACCAAATTATTTCTC
>CAYUXU010000089.1:0-4146 GCA_964449005.1 uncultured Erysipelotrichaceae bacterium
TATTATTAGTTGACATCAAGCTCCTCCTTTTAATAAGTTAGATTATAACCTATTACTGTCATTATAAATAAAATCTAGAAAAATTCGAAGATTTTGCTTGTCAGGAATTTTCTAGATAGTCCTGATTTATTTAAGCAAACTTATAATTTTATTATTGAAAAATAATTTTTTCTATCTAATAATTTACCATAAATTTACTTAATCTTAATTATAACAGAAATAACCTTGTTTTATATTTCTGATTACTCCTAAGCTATTTAACAAACTTAAAGCTGCTTCAAGTAGAGACAACTTAGCATCTTAATTGTAAAGCTGACATAAGAAGCGTAAAATTAAAGTAAGGAGATGATTATAATGGAAAAAACTATTGTTATAGTTGGAGCATCAATCGCCGGTATTAATGTGATGAATACTTTAGTTAAAAACGAATACCCTGGAAAAATAATTTTAATTGATAAAAAAGAAACTTTCCCTTACAACCCTTATCGGTTATCAAAAGATTGGATGCTAGATTTAAAAAAGACAACCCCACCCTTACTGAAAAAAGCAGTGTATTATCAAAATCATAATATTGACTTAAAACTTAATACGCAAGTTGTCTCATTTGATCCTAATCAAAAAAGGATCATTACGGATAAAGATGAAGAAATTGATTACGATATTCTCGTTTTAGCAACTGGTTCAAAGCTTAACACTTTATCGGAAACTGCTAGTAACTTGCTTTATCTTAGAACTTTTGCTCAAGCCATGGAAATTAAGAACCAAGTTAAAACCGCCCAAAACATTACGATAATCGGTGCTGGTTTCATTGGTTTAGAATTAGCTTCAACATTCACACAACTCGGTAAAGAAGTAACAGTCATATTTAGAGAAAAATTACCACTTGAAAGAGTTGTTGGAACTGATGTAGCAAACTACATTGTAAAAATGCATCAGGACCATGGTGTTAAATTTATCGCGGAAGATTCCATCAAAACTTATCAAAAAGAAGGTAACACTATTAAGTCAGTTATTACAGAAAATGGTAAAGAGTTTAATACTGATCTAGTTATTGCCGCTATTGGTGTTAAACCAAATATTTCGCTAGATAATAAAGAGCTTAATAAAAAAGAAGCAATCGTTGTTGATGAGTATCATCGAACATCATTGCCTGAAGTTTACGCAGCCGGTGACAATACTTTATTCCCCTATCAAGGTGAACTGATTAGAATCGATCACTGGGAAGCTGCCTATAATGCTGGTATCAATGTCGCAGAAAATATTATCAGTAATAATAAAAACCCTTATAATGTTATTCCATATTTTTGGACTGATCAATATGACCAAACTCTTGAATATGTCGGATATGCCAGAAACTTCAGTCATGCTTACTCAAGAAAGAGTGATGATCCAAGAAAGTTCTTAGTTGCTTACACTGACGAAAATCAGAAACTATTAGCTGTTTTATTCGCTAATCATGCTGAGAAACGAAGCGAAGTTGAAAACTTTCTTAGCCAAACTGAAACTTTAATCCCAGAAAATTTTATAGATTTTAACAAAAAACTGCTTTAATATAAATAAGCAGTTTTTTTATTTCTTAAAATATTTGTTAAATCGATTTAACGAATACTTTTCTTTCTATTAAATACCACAAATAAGACACCTAACAATACAATTAAGTAGCCCAAATTATTAGCTTTAGCTCCAGTACTTGGTAAAACTTGCGGTTTAGGAACATGTGTATTTACGAAATCGAAACCTTCTTGCTCACTTTCATAACCTGCAACTTCCTCTTCTTCAACTGAATACTCAATCTCATCTTCAGCATCATATTTCGCAACACCTTCAAAAGTATACGTCCAAATATTATCTTCTTTAACCCAAGTTGGTACAAGATCTAAAGCTTCACCGTTTCCAAATAAAGTTACTACTAGTTCGTTGGGTCTAATCCCATCTTGATTCTCTTCATCTTCCCAAGTTTTAGTCCCAGTTATATCTATTTTTATTAATTCATTTTCTATATTTAATTGACTAGTTTCGTTATTATTAATGGAAACATTATAAATTGTGTCATCTGGTTCATATCCAAATGGTGGAGTAATTTCTACCACAGTATAAGCTCCAATCGGGAGATTTTCTAAAAGAGCTACCCCATTAGTACCGGTTGTAACAGTATAAGTCTCACCGGTTGCAGTTTCTTTTACTTGGAAAACAGCTCCCGCCAGTAGGGCTGGTATCGTGCCGGTCATCGCTTTCTCTGTTTTAGTAATCTCTAAACTTCCAGCTAATTGGCGAGCATGAATTTTGAACAATCGATTAGCGGTAATGCTTAAAGCTAGTAAATCAGCTAGTTCAATTTCATTATCATCACTATCTGTTATTTTATCAAATTCCCAACCAGTGAATAATTCATAAGCTGGAATCCCCTCTCCAGCATCATTCATGCTTTGACCTTGGACAACTCCGACAGTATCAATTGGGCTCCATAAATCCAAAGCAAATGGTGGAACCATGACACTTGTTCCGGTAAACTTTCCACTACTAGTTGGTTCAATTTCAAATTTAACTTGACGATAGTCATCTACTAAAATGAAATCATTTAAGAAAATCCAATCATCTTCTGAGCCAGCGTATCTAAATCCATAAGGTTCTTTAATACGATAATCATCTAAGAACACATTTTCACTGTGGAAATCAGGATAGATTGATAATGGCATACTAACTGGTACATTGCGAGCCTTTTGGACTAAAACTGCCACCCCATTAATATGATTGATAAATGAAGAAGCTCCGGTCGCATCATATAATTTATCAAAGACTCGAAGATCACCTGAAACGGGCGTAATCGAATTACCATTAATTGTCACTTTAGACAACATCCGAACGAGACCTGCTTTTTCCCAACCATCATAATTATAAACTGAACCCCAGACTTCGTTAAAATTCCACTTATCATTTTGAATGAAGCCTCCCGCTACAATTTCACTACGAGTTACTATTAGATCTTCTTTTACAATATCAAAATCTGCTTGCGCCTTAATAGTAAATCCAAACACGAGAACAATAATCGCTAAAATTTTGACTAAATTCTTTAGTCTACTCATTAAGATACCTCCTTATCATTTTGAGCACAAAAAAATCTATGATTAATCATAAAAATATGAGAATCATCAATTTTATATAAATTATTGGTCGTTTAAAATACGTCAAATGTTCTTACCTTTCAGTTGATTCTCTATAATTTATATATTTAAAACGTTTGATTAGCGGAAATTAATCGCTAAGGAAACAACGTTGTTTTTATTTAATTATTAAGGCAAATACTCTCTTATATTCATAAAAATGTATTTTAAAAATAATGCAAGCGCTTACATAAAGGGTTTTAAAGTAACTGCTTAATTTGGTATTTTGTAAATTACAAGAAAGGTAGGTAATTTTTAATGCTAAGATTGACTTATTATACATTTAAAAAAAGATGCCCTTTCTAAGCTGCATCTTTTAATATTATAAATTTAATTACACTTCAATTTCATGATTTTGAATTCGATTTACTAATTTTTTAATATTATCTTCAATTTTATTTAGAACCTTCTGATACTCTGTAACTTCTTTTCCTGTCGGATCATCTAAGTCCCAATCTTCACGGTGCTTTGCTGGTAGCCACGGACAATCTACATCACAACCCATCGTAATCACAATATCAACTTCAGGAATATTTTCTAATAGCTTAGGCCGTTGCGTCTTTCTCATATCAATGTCGTATCGTTTTTTAATTAATTCGACAGCCGTTTGATTAATCGCTGGTGCAATGTCGGTTCCAGCAGAAAATGCATCATATACTTTATTCGCAATAATTTTTGAGACTGCCTCAGCCATTTGACTACGACATGAATTATGAATACAAATAAAAGCTACTTTAGGTCGCATTAAGCTTCTCCTTATTTACATCTTGTCTTAACTTGCCTAGTACTAACATCAAAACTTAAAGCTTTCTTACTAATGTCTTTAATAGTTTCATGATTTATACGATAACGCATCCAAGTACCATCCTTAGTAGCGGCTACTAACCCTGCTTCTACTAATATTTTCATATGGTAAGAAAGAGTCGGCTGAGTTATCTCAAATGCTTCGAGAATGTGGCAAGCACATAACTCTTCTTTTGTAAGC
>CAYUXU010000090.1:0-4139 GCA_964449005.1 uncultured Erysipelotrichaceae bacterium
TCTTTTCTAATACCACTATATTTTTTTAGAAATGACTCTAGATTATGTACTTCTATATTATCTATGCCCTTTACTCTCTCCCGTAAATCTTCTCGTAAAAAAATGTTAAAACATAAAAATAACACTCGCCCTTTTTCACTTAATCGGCGTGCTTTCTCTAAAGCAAGGATTGTTTTACCAGTACCAGCACCACCGACGATTGCTGCCTCTCTTTGATCAACTAAATAATTGAGAATTTTAGCTTGCTCATTTGTCATCCGATAAAATTGACTTTCTAAAAAACCAATCATATCTTGACGACTAGGGATTGCGCTAAAATTTGGCATGTGAGTTGTAACGACCTTATTAATATGTTGCTTAGAGACAGGCCGATTTTTACCTCCAAAATTTTTAAATAAGCGATTGATGGTTTGTAAAGGATTATTTAAATCTTCTTTCCATAAACTAACCTCATATGGCATATTTAAAGGTAACTCTTGCTCAAAGAAAGAAATAAAAGGAAACCAAACCGCACTATTAACTCTTTCTCTAATATTATGGTCTTTTAATTTTTCTATAATAAGGTATTTGGTTTCATCGGCTTGCTCTAAAGGGGCACGTTCAAGTCGTCTTCTTTCATTGGTGTCCAACTTAGTAATCCACCAGCTCGTATTCTCAAAGCTAACCATTCCTCCTTTAACTTCGATGACTATTAATCCTTGTCCTGGATAATAGACAATAAAGTCAGCTTCACCTTGAACTAATTGAAATCTAGTTTTTCGCTTCCAAAGAAAAGAATGAAAGATAATGATATTGTCGGGTAGTTTTAGAAAGCTTAGATAGATTTCCTGTTCTGCAACACTTTCAAAAGAATTTTCATCTTCAATACTTGGAATAAATATAGCCAAAATCTTTCCTCCTTTAATAATTTCAATTCTTAAGTATTTTCTTTTTATATGATAAATAGTAAATTTTATATTGGGTGAAAAATTAAAATGATATCATTTTATGTTATATTTATTGTAGCACATACCTTGTCTTTGTAAATTATAAATCAAACGTTTAATCCTTTTTAAATAGTACTGAAATAAATGAAGATCTGATTTACTTTAAATTTTTTTAAAATATTTGTGAAATTATGTTTGCTTGTAGATTTAGCTTAATAGTGCTAAAATATAAGGGTTTATATAAAGCTAATTTAGTTAGCTAAACAAGGGAGTAAAGACCATGAAAATCGTCATAGTTGGAGATGGCAAAGTAGGAAATAATTTAGCGCGACAATTATCAAATGAAGGTCATGAACTGATTATTGTTGATAATGATCCAGATGTTATTGATGAAGCTAATAATACCTTAGATATTGTTGGTGTTTTAGGTAATGGTGCAAGTTATAAAGTTTTAAACGAAGCTCAAGTCGCAAAAGCTGATTTGTTAATTGCAACAATGGAACTAGATGAATTAAATATTTTAAGCTGTTTAATCGCCAAGAAATTAGGTACTAAACATACTATCGCTAGAATTAGAAATCCTGAATATAGTGAGCAGCTAATGTTTATGCGGGAAGAACTTGGCTTATCAATGCATATTAATCCCGAATATTTAACAGCCCTGGAACTATTTCGAATTTTAAGATTACCTTCTGCCTTAAAGGTTGAAACTTTCGCTAAAAGCAAAGTGGAAATGGTTGAGATCAAACTCCAAGATAATTGTTTATTAAATAATGTTTTATTAAAAGAAATTCAAAGTCGCATAAATTTAAAAGTTTTAGTTTGTGTAGTAAAACGAGGCGATGAGATTCATATTCCAGATGGCAATTTTGTTTTAAAGGCTAACGATATTATTAATATCGTTGCGGCACCTTATGAAATTAGACATTTCTTAAAGACAATTGGAGCAGACGAAAAGCCAATTAATGATGTCATCATTATTGGTGGTAGTAAGATTGCTTATTACTTAAGTAAAATGCTTCTAGAACTTGGAGTAAATTTAAAAATTATTGAAAGTAATAAAGAACGTTGTTATGAATTAAGCGAACTTCTTCCCAAAGCCTTGATTATTCATGGTGATGGTGCTGACCAAGAACTCTTACTCGAAGAAGGAGTTATGACCACTGATGCTTTAGTAACTTTGACCGATATGGATGAACAAAACATCCTCATCTCAATGTATGGCAAATCTTTAAAGGTTAAAAAAGTCCTTACTAAAATTAATCGCCTTTCTTTAGCGACTTTGGTAAAAGATAAAGGACTTGATGTGATAGTGGCTCCGAAAGATTTAACTGCTAACCAAATCTTAACTTATGTTCGAGGTATGGGAAATAGTTCTGGTAGCAATGTTGAAACCTTATATCGGCTAGTTGATAATCAAGTTGAAGCCTTAGAATTCATTGTTTCAAAGTCTTATCCAAAATTAAATGTTCCCTTAAAAGATTATAAAACTAAAGACAATACCCTAGTTGCCGCTATTATTAGAAATCGGGAAGTGATTATTCCCTTTGGTAGCGATAGCTTACAAGTAAATGATCGTGTAATTGTTGTTACCTTAAATGAACATTATCATGATTTAAGTGATATTTTAAAGGATTAACTTATGAATCGCGCCATGATTAAATACAGTCTTGGAAAAATGCTCCAGATTGAAAGTATTCTCTTACTTTTACCATTTGCAATTGCCCTTTATTATAATGATTTAGGAAAAATTCCTTTTCTCTTGTCAATAATTATTAGCTTTCTGATTGGTTCTTTATTAAGTTATAAGAAACCAACTAATCAAGTAATTTATGCGAAAGAAGGTTTTGCCTTAGTCGCATTAGCTTGGTTAGCTTTATCTTTGTTTGGTGCTTTACCCTTTTATTTTAGTCAAGAAATACCTAATTATTTTGATGCATTTTTTGAAACAGTTAGTGGTTTTACGACAACTGGTGCATCAATTTTAAATGCGGTAGAAGATTTAAGTTTGAGCTTGATTTTTTGGCGTAGTTTTACTCACTGGGTTGGTGGGATGGGAGTCTTAGTTTTTGCCTTAGCGATTATTCCTTTGGCAGAAAATCGCTCCATGCATTTAATGCGAGCTGAAGTCCCAGGACCTAGTGCCGGAAAGATTTTACCGAAAATGAAAGATACTGCGAAAATTTTATATCTAATTTATTTTGGCTTAACCTTGATTGAAGTATTGCTTTTAAAACTAGGTGGGATGTCTTTTTTCGATAGTTTAGTTCATAGTTTTGGGACAGCTGGGACTGGCGGTTTCTCAAGTCGTAATTTAAGTATTGGTTACTACCAAAGTGCTTACTTCGAATGGGTGATTGGTATCTTTATGGTACTGTTTGGAATCAACTTTAATTTATATTTTTATTTACTAACTCGAAAATTTAAACCAATTTTTAAAAATGAAGAATTAAAGCTATATTTATTAGTAATCGGACTTGCTACTTTAGCGATTACTATTAATATTCTCCCGGTTATTAATCAACTTTTCCCAAGCGTTAGAACTGCCTTCTTTCAAGTCGCCTCGATTATAACTACGACTGGTTACTCATCTTTAGACTTTAATTTATGGCCAGCTTTCTCTAAAGTTATTTTAATTTTATTAATGTTTATAGGAGCCTCGGCTGGTTCAACTGGTGGTGGAATCAAGGTTTCACGATTTATAATTTTTGGTCGTTTAATTAAAAAAGAAATTAAACGCTTAATTCATCCTCGTTCCATCGAAGCGATTAAACTTGAAGATAAAACTTTAAGTGAAGAGAATTTAAGTGGTGTTAGTAGTTATATGCTAGTATATATGGCAATCTTTGTGGTCAGTCTTTTATTAATCGCCTTAGAAAGAGTTGACTTTGAGACTAATTTTACATCAGTTGCTACCTGTCTCAATAATGTTGGTCCCGGCTTCGGCTTAGTTGGTCCGATGAATAATTTTGGTTTTTATTCAAATTTTTCAAAAGTCTTATTAAGCTTTAATATGTTGCTAGGACGATTAGAAATCTTTCCAATTTTGTTAATCTTTGTCCCGGGCTTTTGGAAACGCAAATAAAAAACTCCTAATTTGGAGTTTTACAGTAATTTTGGTGGAGACAAGGGGACTTGAACCCCTGACCTTCTGAATGCCATTCAGACGCGCTCCCAGCTGCGCCATGCCCCCAAAAGTCAATTATTAGTATA
>CAYUXU010000091.1:0-4092 GCA_964449005.1 uncultured Erysipelotrichaceae bacterium
CTCTTTTTTGAAATTAGCTACCACATGAAACAATGAGGGACTCGCTTCGATAAACTGTAATAAATCTTCTGATATATTTTTTCTCATAAATTCTCCTTTTACAGTGCATTATACTAAAGAAACAAAAGAAAAGGCAAACCGAAGTTTGCCTTATGAACTATTTTCTTAGTTGAGATTATTTAATTTCAAATAAGTTTTGGTTGGCAGTTTCAACTGCTTTCAAATAATCACTTACGATTACTGTAACACTAGCTTTAATGTTATCGCCAGTTGGAGTTCCAGTTTCATCAACTTCTAACCCGATGAAATCAGAAACAGTTTTGTTTAATGAGAACTCTTGAAGTGATTCAAGTTGTTCATACCATTCTTTACCAATTGGACTAACTGGACCCATATTGTAATCATCTTTTAATTCTTTTTTCGAACGTGTATCGTCTTTAACAGTGATTAAGTTAGGATCATCTTTACTAACAATAGCGCTATGTTGGGCTGTATCGATATAAGTGTAAAGTAATTTTCCATCTTTATCAACAGCGATCATTGCCATGGTTGTATTAATTTGTGGAACACCGTAGTCATTAAGACCAACTAATGAAACACTTCCGAGACCAGCTTTAACAGCACCCTTAACTTCAGTTAAGTTTTCACCAGCTTTTTTAACTGCTTTTAAAATTACATCAATTTCAATAGTAGTAGTAGCTAAAATTGCTTCGTCTGTTGCAAACCCAGCTTCATCAAGTTCAATTCCAACAATATCAGCAACTGTTTTGCCTTTCGCATATGCTTCTAAAGCTTCAACTTGCTCATACCATTCTTTACCAATTGGACTAACTGGACCCATGTTGTAATCATCTTTAAGTGTTTTCTTAGTATCTCTAAATGATTGGTCGTTTGTTAAAACACCTTTATCAAAAATACCTTTGTTTTGTGCTTCGTCAATATAAAGATTAACAATCTTGCCATCTTTATCAACAACTACACCAACATAAACTACACTTGCCTCAAATACTTTTTTACCAGCATTCGCAAATTGGCCATCAGTTACAGAAACAGTTGTTTCGGTACCAAAGCCAACTTTATAAGAGCTTGTTTTATCGCCACAAGCTACTAAACCAGTTAGAAGTACTGCTGATAATATAATAACTAATAATTTTTTCATGCAAATTCCCCCTTTGCCTTAATCATTATAAGCTACTTAAAAGGGTAAATCAATAGAAAACTAGGAAAATAGTTATTTTTTTCACAATAAATCGCTTACATTTTTCCCACGCTAACTAATCGAACAATTTCTTGCATTATTTGAACACTTTGTTCCATTTCCTCGACTACAGCAAACTCATGTTTGCTGTGATAATTATAACCGCCAGTTCCTAAGTTTGGACAAGGTAATCCTTGATAAGTTAACATAGCTCCATCAGTTCCACCTCGAATCGGCAAGGAATATGGTACAATCCCAACATTTCTAATTGCTGTCTTAGCTAATTCAATAATTCCCATTTTATCTTTTAAAGATTCTTTCATATTGTAATAGCTATCTTCAATTTTTAAATCAACGAAATCTGCTTGATATTTCTCGTTAATGAATTTTTGAGCTTGTTGCATCGCTTTTTTCAAATTATTAAAATTAACCATATCATGATCACGGATAATATATTTTAAGGTTACCAATTCAACCCCGCCGTTCAAGTCATTTAAATGAATGAAACCCTCATAATCACTGGTATATTCGGGGCGAGCTTGATAAGGTAATAAACTGTGAAACTCATGAGCTAAATTAATCGCATTAATCATTTTATTCTTTGCTGAACCAGGATGGATACTAACTCCTTTGACATTTACGACAGCACTTGCAGCATTAAAGTTTTCGTATTCAATCCCACCAACTGCTCCCCCATCTAAGGTATAAGCAAAATCTACTTTAAAATAGTCAAAGTCAAAATTAACAGTACCGCGCCCAATTTCTTCATCGGGAGTAAAACAGATTTTAATTTCACCATGACTTACTTGAGGATTATTTTGATAATATGCAACTAAAGTCATGATCTCCGCAACACCGGCTTTATCATCGGCTCCCAGTAATGTTGTCCCATCAGTAACAACAATTGTCTTCCCTTTTAAATCACTTAAGAAAGGAAAGTCAGCGACTTTAGTAATTACTTCAGAATTTAAGTTAATATCTTGACCATCATAATTTTCAATAACCCGTGCTTGGACGTCTTTACCACTAACTTCATAAGAAGTATCAAGATGAGCAATAAAGCCAATTGGTGTAACACCTTCGAGATTAGCTGGTAAAGTTGCGTAAACATAACCAGTATCACTTAAGTAAGCATCACTGACCTCTAGTTCTTTTAGTTCAGCAACTAAAGCTTTTCCTAACTCTAATTGTTTTAAAGTACTTGGGGCGAGATCACTATTAGGATCTGATGCTGTGTCAAATTTGACATATTTTAAAAATCTTTCTAATACACTCATAAGAGCTCCTTTTCTAAAATTATTCCGACCGGACAATGGTCGCTTCCATAAATATCTTGATAAATCAAACTATCTTTAACTTTATCAATTAATTTTTCAGAGACCACAAAATAATCAATCCGCCACCCAGCATTATTAGCCCGGGCGTTAAAACGATAACTCCACCAGCTATATTGACCTTCTAAGTTAGGATAAAAATGACGATAACTATCGACAAAACCAGCTTCTAATAAATTACTAAAAGCCTGTCTTTCTTCATCAGTAAATCCGGCATTGCGACGGTTAGTTTTAGGATTCTTTAAATCGATCTCCTGATGAGCGACATTTAAATCACCGCATAAAACTACTGGTTTTACTTCATCTAACTTTATTAAGTAATTTTGAAAATCGTTTTCCCAAGTCATCCGATAATCTAATCTTCGTAATTCATCTTGTGAATTTGGGACATAAACATTAACTAAGTAAAAACTTTCAAATTCTAAAGTTATCACTCGACCTTCACCACGATGTTTTTCATCATCAAAATCATATTTAACACTAAGTGGCTTTTCTTTAGTAAAAATAGCTGTTCCTGAGTAACCTTTTTTAATAGCACTATGCCAATATTGATGATACCCTTCAAGCTCTAAAACCAACTGTCCTTCTTGCATCTTGGTTTCTTGAATACAAAAAATATCGGCATTGATCTCGGCAAAGAAATCGAGAAAACCTTTTTTAACGGCTGCTCGAATGCCATTGACATTCCATGAAATTAGCTTCATGCTTATTTCTCGTAATAGGGATAAGCATTAATTAAAGCTTGAATCCCGGCGTCTTGATACTGCTCAAAGAGTTGATTATAAAATTTAACTGCTAAAGCTAAATTTGGTAAATCCAGTTTGGCTTTAATCGCTTCATCTAATGCAATCTTTAAGTCTTTAATAAAGTGTTTTAAATAAAAGGTAACTGACATATCATTTTCAATAATCATTGGGGCAAACTTTGATAAAGTAGTACTGGCGGCTGAGCCGGTTTCGATACTCGCTAAAACTGTCTTCGGATCTAACCCTACTGTCTTAGCATAAGTTAAGGCTTCACAAACCCCTAGTAAATTAGTTGCGATACAAATTTGATTACACATTTTAGTATGTTGGCCACTGCCAGCTGGGCCTTGATAAACTACATTGTTACCAATTAAATCAAAAATTGGAACCATCTTATCAAAAGTTTCTTTTTCACCACCAACCATAATTGTTAAGGTAGCATTTTTAGCGCCAGTATCTCCACCGGAAACCGGAGCATCTAAAACAGAAATTCCTCTTTTCATAGCAGCTTGATGGATTTTAATCGCTAAAGCGGGAGTTGAAGTTGTTAAATCAATTAAAGTCAAGCCGGCTTTACCATGATTAAGTAAACCGTTTTCGGCATCAAAATAAACTGCTTCGACATCACTTGGATAGCCCACCATTGTCATGACTAAATCCACTTCGTCTAATAACTGACGGGGTGTATCACACCAAACTGCACCTTTTTCAATTAAATGGTCTGCTTTACTTTTGGTTCTTGTATAAACGTATAACTGATGTTTTGGCATTAAATTTAAAACAATAGCACTGCCCATAATTCCAGTTCCAATAA
>CAYUXU010000092.1:0-4076 GCA_964449005.1 uncultured Erysipelotrichaceae bacterium
ATTGGCAAAAGGCACTTGCCGTTCTTTTAACCATTTAAAAATTGTCATATGTCTCGTATTATCAATATAGGTCTAGTATTGATAATTTTCTTTCTAGGCCAAATAACTTGAAGCATATCTTATGGCCATTTGATATGCTTTATATAAGCACTGTGGATTTGTTTCATAATTGTACAGTTTAACTGTTTAAAGGAGACTCTAACCACAGTTCTTCTTCCAATGGTAATCAGTTGATTAACACTTTGATGTTTGATAAATCACGAGACTACATGAGAAGAAATAATGTGGACCTACGTCACAGTGCTCTAACTAAGGAGGTAGTATTATGACTTACATCGTTGGTATCGACATTGCCAAATACCACCATCAGTGCCTTGTGATTAATTTAGAAGGAGAAGTTGTTCATAAACCGTTTTCTTTCGATAATAATCATCAAGGGTTTCAACAGTTACTTTCTGTATTAATCTCATTTGATGCTTCTAAACAAATAAGGATAGGGTTTGAAGCAACTGGTCATTACGGAAGTAATCTCAAGAATTTCCTACATAATCTCGGCTTTGATTTTATGGAAATTCATCCAATCCTGATTAGTCGTTTCTCAAAAGCATCTACTCTTCGTAAAACTAAGACTGACACTGTTGATGTGACTATGATCTGTTCCTATTTGACTAGTGTTGACTACCAACCCTATCTAATCAAATCTTATCATATCACTTCATTAAAATCACTTACCCGTTTACGAGATGCTTTAGTTAAAGAACGATCGCTTCAACTTCAGAGATTAACTAATGTCTTAGACTTGATATTTCCTGAGTTTAAACCGTTTTTTAATCATTCGCTTAAATCAGTCTCTTGTCAGTATCTTCTGCTTAACTATGGTACTCCTTCAAAGATGAGTCGTATGAATCAAGCTTCTTATCGGAAAATGGCTTCTAAATTAAGAAGAACTATCTCTTATGCCAAGTTCCTTCAATTAAAAGAGTTGGCCAATACGACGGTTGGAGTGGAGGATTCAATCCTTACCTTTCAACTTAATACTATCCTGAACCTCTATCATCATCAAGATAGGCTTGTTTCGGAAACTGATGAGCTAATTACTTACAAGTATTCTCTAGTTGATTCAAAGCTTCACAGTATTCCAGGAATTGGGATAATTAGTGCAGCGGGAATCTTTTCTGAAGTTGAAGATTTCTCACGCTTCTCGCATCCTGACAAGCTCGTCGCTTTTTCAGGATTAGACTGTGCTTATTACCAGTCTGGAGAATCAGAATTTACTGGTAAGATGGTGAAACGTGGTTCTTCCTATCTGAGACAATATCTCATGAACTCTGCCATGATGGTGATAAATCATAATCCTAATTTTTATGATTATTACCTTAAAAAACGTAACGAAGGTAAACATCATCGAGTTGCCTTGTCACATGTTGCCAAGAAGCTCGTTAGGATTATTTTTAAGTTAGAAACTAGTCAGATAGATTTTAACCCACAATTAATGAGATAACCATAATCATCAATCCTTTTTTAAAGTAATGCTCAAAACTGAGTTCTTTTTAACTTGTTTTATTTCTTTTTTAACTTTTACTCTTGATTTCTAATAGTTAATCTCCTTTTCTTTATATAATAGTAATTCTATTAACATGTTGATATTTTAAACGATGGTGATTTGATAAATATTCCACTAAGATATCTAAGGCTGAAGTTGAAAGAATCGTTGGACTTTGATTCTTTTTAACTTCTTCAGGATCAAGGTTTAAGAAATCTTCTAAGTTTAAGAAATGGAATTTTTGTAATCCCACAGTATAAAAATGTCCTGGTAGTACGTCATTATCATTATATGTTATCGACTGAATTTCCCGTTTTGCTTTATCATAAGTAAGTTTAATTCCATTGGAAAGCTGATAATATTCAGTCGTATTTAAAAAGGCCTCATCGCGTAACATATGAAGAAACATAGTTTTTAATTGGTCACCATTGACTTTGATGCGATATATTTCATCATCATAGGGGAAGATCTGAACGAGGCTTCCAAACTCAACAATTGGACCAAGTTTTTGACCTCTAATACTTCCGGAACCTAAAAACATAATATCTAAGCCAAGACTCTCTCTAAAAATATCGGCAAACAAACTACCTAAATGTGTTTCTATATTTCTTTGCGGGTGTTCTAAGCGTTTATTTAATCTCGTAATAATTCTTTGATATTTACGGTCAGTAATATCTTTATATTTATTGATGACCTCTTCTAGTTGATAATCTTTTTCGCTAGTTTCGTTATTGATTGGAACAAAGTTCCAAGTATAGGAATCGATGCAGTTATCATCAGTATCAACCATAATATCAAAGCGCCCAATATTATCGGTTCCTTCACCAGCTTGAGCAATCATGATGCCATTTTCTAAAATTGGTTCATCCATAAAAGTATGAGAGTGTCCACCAATAATTAAATCCACTCCCCATTCTGGTTTTAATAGTTTTGCTAACTTAACATCTTCTTCGATTCCAATGTGAGTTAGTAAAACAGTAAAGTCGATATCAATCGCATTATAGGCATTACAAATTTTACCAACTTCTTCAGCAGCTTCAGCTGTATCGATAAAAGTTCCAACCAATCCTTCGGCCTTAGCCGCAGCTAAGATTTCATCTGTGATAATTCCAATAAAGAGAATTTTCATGTCATCCATTTCTATAATATGATGTGGTTGGAAGAGGCGTGCTCCATTAGTTTTAATATAAAGGTTAGCATTAATAATCGGGAATTGAGCACATTTTTCGATAAACAATAAATGTGAAATTCCGTAATCTAATTCGTGATTCCCAATCGTGACAATATCAGGTGAAAGTAAGTTCATAATTTCAATGGTTGAAATCCCTTTGAATTCGGAATCAATAACTGATCCTCGAAACATGTCACCAGCAATTGCGTAAATTACATTTTCTTCTGTCTCTCTAACTTTATTTATATATCCCGAAAGCATTGATACACCACCAACATCAATTTTCCCAATTTTTTCTTCAAGGAAATCTCCATGGAGGTCATTAGAATGCAATATCGTTAATTTCTTAATAGTTTTCATTTTACACTTCCTTTATTTTACCAATCTAAATCAATCTTAGGTTTTCTAATATCCATTAAGACTCCCGGATACTCCCAAATAAACCAATTACCTTCTTTTTCTCGAAGTTTAATGGCTCGCGGTGAATCGGCTCCAGTTGTCGTAAGGTATAATCTTAAATACCCTGATTCTAAATCAAAGGGTCTTCCATCAGGACTTAAAGCTAAGCTATAAGGAATATCCGGTTGGTAATTATTATCCGGAGTTGCACCATCAAAATATGCTAATGGCAAATATGGCTTATCCTGTAAACGATCCTTTAAAAAACTAATTTCAAAAGGGTTTAAAGGCTTTGGTCCTTTTAATAAATTAATGGCTTCAACACCGATGGTATTATCTAGTGTAAATAGATTTAAAGCGCATAAAAATAAAGCACAGCTATTTTCTGGCTTAGTTAAATCAAATTCCGGTAAAGCTTGAAACTCTTCTAATGTTTCGGGTAATCTTTCCATTACAAGGTTCATGTTTCTCCTCCTCTTTTTATTAATATATGTCTTACTAGGTAATTAAACTCCTTTCTATCTTCCTAGTCTTGAAACTAATAAAAAAATCCCTAAATTACATTTGCTTGGCCATATTTTTTGAAATTTATTAAATAAATTATAGCATTAATATTTAGTGAATTAAAGCAAACCGACTAGTTTCAACAAAATAAGTGGGCACTAATTTAATTTTGCAACTTAATTTGAATTCATATTAAGAGGGTGAAAATAGTAAAAAAGCTTTTTTTAAAGGAAAAGCAACTTTCTAATTATACAAAATGTATTTAAAGGAGAAGATTCGCCTATTATTGAGTTGTATTAATTGACCGCTTTTTTTTGAAGTGCTATATTGTTATATGGCAAAAAATACCCAAAATTAATTGGGAATAAAAATAGAAATTAAAAAGAAAGGACATAAAATGAAAATTAAAAAACTTTTAGCAACGTTATTTCTGACCATCGCCTTAGTTATGACTAGTAT
>CAYUXU010000093.1:0-3986 GCA_964449005.1 uncultured Erysipelotrichaceae bacterium
TTATTAAAAAATATTAAAAATGATTATGGAGCTTTATTTATTTATGGCCTTAGTTTTATTTTAGTAGCTTTTTTTAAAGTCTCACAAGTTATCATATTACCGTTGGCCTTAGTAGGTGGCTTTCTTTACTCCTACTATTGGAGGAAGAAATGATTTATCTATTGTTACTTATCGAGTTTCTGACAATTGGTGTTTTAAGTATCGGCGGTGGTCTTGCGACTTTACCATTTTTAATTACTTTAGCTGGTAAGTATGATTGGTTTACTTATGATGAATTGATCAATATGATTGCCATTTCTGAATCAACACCTGGTCCAATTGGAATTAATCTTTCAACTTTTGCCGGATATCAAGTAGGTGGTTTACTGGGTGGGATTATCGCGAGTGTCGCAGTTTTTATGCCGGGAGTCATTGTAATGTTACTAGTGGCACGCAGTCTTAAGAAACTTCAAAAAGCTGCTTATTATAATGATATCTTCTATGGTTTGCGACCAGCAGTTTTAGCGCTAATTTCTTTTGCGGCATATTTATTAATTTTAACGCTGGGAACAAATTTTAGTGGAGACTTAAAAACAACTGTCAGTACTATTGTGATTTTCTTAGGAAGTGTTTTACTGGTTGGATATTTTAAGAAGTCACCGATTTTAGTAATCTTTCTAGCCGGATTAAGTGGCATTATCTTATCAGTGATTTAAGGATATTTATGTTACATATTAGCGATTTAAAAAGATTTCAATTTTGTCAAAGTTATTATCACTATAGTCAAGAAGAATATACCAATCCTTTTTTAAGTTTTTTTCCCAGTGAGATTGATATTAATCAGTTACTTAGAGAACGTCTTAAAATTCATAATTATTTTCAAGGTAAAGTTGGTGATGATAAAACAAAAGCTTTTGAAGCCTTAAATTCTTACAAATGGTTAGTTGATGCACGTTTTGAGGCTCATGGTTTAAGAAATAAAGTACCACTGCTTAAAGTTACTAAAAGTGGAGTCCGGCTTTATTATTTTTATAAAGGAGCACTACCACGGAAACATTTAAAGTTTCATTTGAGTAGTTTATATTTTCTTTTAAAAGAAAATGGTTTAAATGTGATTGGGATTACAATACTACACTTAAATCAAGCTTATGTTTTGGAAGATGAATTAGATCTTAAAGAATTAATTAGTGAAACCAAGTATTTTTATAATAAAAATGGTAATTTAGAGAAAACTACCATTTTCAAACAAATAAAAAATAGTAACTTAGAGAAAATTAAAAGATTAATTGCTGAGATAAATAATTTTCAGTTTCAGCCTTTAACGGAAATGGTGGCTCGAAAATGTTTTGTCTCAGGTGTTTGTCCTTATTTTAAAAAATGTTTCCCAGATATCGAGTTATCTGATAATAGTCTTTTATATTTACATGGTTCCAGTAAAAAATATGATTTATATAATGCCGGATATTTAACTTTTAGTGATTATTTAAAAACTGACGAACCTTTAACTAAGGCTACTTTCGCTCAAATTAAAGCCGATCAAAATAATGGTTTATATTTTGAAAGTTTACCTATTAAGATGTGGCTTAATAATTTAAAATATCCGTTATCTTTTTTAGACTTTGAGTGGGAAACGATATTTGTTCCTACTCGAAAAGGAACATCACCTTTTGACCCCCAACTTTTTCAATACTCATTACATGTTTTAGATAAAGAATTAAGACACTATGATTTTTTAAGGGTTGAAGTTGACGAAGCTGAATTTTTGGAAAACTTGTTGAAGGTTATTCCAGAAAAAGGCTCAATTATTACTTTTAATGGTAATGGGGCTGAAGTAACTCGTTTAAAAGAATTAAGCTCTCGTTACCTAGAGTATCAAGCTGATTTATTAAATATTATTAATCGGGTTGTTGATATTGGCAGCATCTTTAATGAAGGTTATCTTTATCATTTAAAAATGAAAGGCAGCTATAGCTTAACTAGTATTGTTGAAGCTTTCTTCCCTGATGAAACCTATGATAATTTAGTAGTTAATGATGGCTATCAAGCAGTTTTATTATGGCGTAAGTTAAAGGGATTACCTGAGCCAAAACAAGTCGAAGCTATTAGTAATTTAAAACAATATTGTCAAAATGATACATATGTTTTATACCTTTTATATGAGTATTTAAGAAATTTAGTTAAGTAGAGTAATGTTAATTTAAGTGAAAATACGTTATACTTAAAGTAACAAATAAGGAGGAATAATTTATGAATATTACCATCCATGGTAAAAACATTAAAGTAACATCAGCGATGCGCGAACGTGTTGAGAAGAAGTTACAGTTTTTAACCAAATTCTTTTTAATTGACGAAAATACTAATGTCAACGTGGTGGTGAAGGACTACCCAGCTTATCAACGGCTTGAGGTAACTATTCCGACTAAAGTGGCTATCTTAAGAGCGGAAGGGCAAGCGGACGACTTTTATTCTGCCCTTGATTTAATTGTTGATCGGCTTCAAGATCAAATTAGACGTCAAAAGACCCGAATTACAAAGAAACATGGTGAGAAATTAGCCAAAACTTTTGTCGAAGAAATGGAAAAGTTAGAAGATTTTTCTGATGAAGAAATTGATGATAGTTTAGTTCGCACCAAACAAGTCCGTCCGGTATTAATGGATCTAGATGAAGCAATTTTACAAATGGAAATGTTAGGCCATTCATTCTTTATTTATTTAGATAATGAAACTAACTCTTATGCAGTTGTATATAAACGCCACGATGGTGGTTACGGATTACTTGAAACAGAATAACGAAGCAGGTAGCGCTTGCTACTTGCTTTTTTTAAAGGAGCAATATGGCAAAGTTTGAAAAACAGTTTAATGGAGATTTTGATTTAGTAGTCGCTGCTATAGAAGAAGCTGGCTTAACTAGTATCTCTGCAACTTTAGAAGATTATAGTAATTATCAAAATGATTCATTACAAGTGGCAGTCCGTGTTTTTGAACGTTTTAGTTATTTTGGAGGCAATCGATTAAGTTTAAATGTAACTTTGGTTGGGGAAGGAAAGCGGCTCTTTTTATCAGTTATTACCGCTGGCGGTTCTCAAGCAGTTTTCTTTAAAGTTAATCGAGTTGGTGAGCATACTTTTTTAAATAAATTCTTAGGTGATTTAAGGAAGTTTTGGTAGGATCAAATCTTTTTTAAAAGCTTAGTTTATGTTATGATACAAGTAACTTAAATTGAGTTATTTGAAGTTTCAAGGAGGTTCTTATGAGTATCACAAAAAAGTTAAAAGACTTTATCGCACCTGATGATGAAATTTTTGAATTAAGTGATGAAGAAGTCTCTGCCATGAGCCAATATGAAAACCCACGTCATAAAGGAGTACCAAAAATGCCAGCTGATGTTAGAATGGTTTTATTTGAGCCACGTTCTTTTGATGAAGCTGAAGAAATAGCCAGTCATTTAAAACAAAGACGAGCGGCTGTCATTAACTTACATCGCTTACCCCGGGAAGATGCCCAACGTTGTATTGATGTTTTAACGGGAGTGGTGTTTGCTTTAGATGGTACTATCCAAAAAATTGGTCACAATGTTATTTTATGTACGCCACGTTCAATTGGGGTTGATGGAGAAATTAACTTAGAAGCTAATGAGTAAAATGAAACGGGAACCATTTAAAACTAGTTTTAAAGGCTTTGAGAAATCAGCTGTTTTAAATGAGCTGAAAATTCTCGAAAAAGAACTTGATAGTAAAAACTTACTGATTGAAACTTACAATAAAAGAATGCAAGAACTATATCAAGAAGTTAACGAATTAAAACAAACTTTAATCGTCGCTAAAGCGCAAATGGTTAAAGCTAATTCTTCACAGATGATACTAAATGAAGCTAATCAAATTATTGAAGCTGCCCAAAGAAATGCTGATGAGATTATTAAAGAAGCTTTGGCGAGCGCTAAGATGTTATTACTGGAGGTAGCTCGTTTAAATAAAGAATTAGGCTTAGTCAAAGATGAAGTCCAAGAG
>CAYUXU010000094.1:0-3977 GCA_964449005.1 uncultured Erysipelotrichaceae bacterium
CTTTAATGCGGATTGTCACTTTGGCACTTCCGGTAATACCTGAAGTTAAGATGTCTGATTTAGGTTTAATTGATGTCAATAAACGAGAGATTATTCCACTATTTAAACAAAAATAATAATAATTTGTAGGTTATGCTTATAATAAAAATTTACTTTTTACAAGTTGTCTCTTAGTTAATTAATACTTTCAACAATTGTGTTATAATAGCGATTAAAGGAGTGAATTAGATGCCAATTTTGGTTTTGGATTTAGATGGAACTTTATTGAATCATGAGTATAGAATTAGCGATAAAACAAAAGCAGCTTTACTGAAACTTCAAAGTGAGGGAGCTACTTTAGTTATTGCTTCAGGGCGTTATTTGCGAGAAATTACGCAACTTGCTAAGGAACTTGAAATGGATCAACACCATGGCGTTATTATTGGAGCCAATGGTGCGATTGCAATTGATGTTATGGATCATGAAATCTTGCATGATCATCCATTAACTCCGGAAGTAAGCCGTCAAATTTTAAAGATTATTGAACAATTTGACATTATTCCATCATTTAGTGACGATAATTTTTCTTATACTAATGATATTAAAGCTCGTGATAAGATTTTTTCCGATGTTTTAAAAACATCAGTCAAGTTTGGTGAAGAAGACACTTGGCTTGATACGAAAGAGATTAAAGACTTAGCTGGGTTTGTTGATTTCCCGTTATATAAAATATTATCGATTGGTTATCCTGATTATATGGATAAACATCATCATGAAATTGAGAAAGCAGTTCAAGATATTGCTGAAGGAGCTATGACAACTCCCTTTGCCTTTGAATATACCGCATTAGGAATTGATAAAGGTGAGACCTTAAAAAAAGTAATAGCCCTTAAAAATTGGAAAAAAGAAGATATCTATGCTTTTGGTGATGGTCATAATGATTTAGCACTCCTTAAAGTAGCTGGTACCGGAATTGCGATGGGTAATGCTGCTAACCAATTAAAAAAACAAGCTGATTTTGTTACTAAATCGCATGCCGAAGATGGTATCGTCCATGCTTTAAAACATTTCGGATTATTATAAAATGGCCATTCTAGTTTTAGATTTAGATGGAACTTTATTAACCAGTGATTTTCAAGTAAACTCATTAACTCAAGAAACCTTAATTAACTTACAAAAAAAAGGAACGACTTTAGTGCTAGCCACTGGTCGTTATCTTTTTGAAGCATTTCCAATTGCTAAGCTCCTTGAAATGGAAACTTATGGTGGCATCATTATTGGAGCCAATGGTGCGGTAGCTTTAGATTTAAAAAATCAAGAAATAATTTTTGAAAAAACTATTTCACCACTGAAAAGTCGTTTGATTTTAAATCACTTAAAGGACTTTGAAGTTGATGTCATTATCAATCAAGGTAGTTATTTCTACACTACTAGTAATGATGCCGCTAGTGAAATCAAACGTCAAAATATTATCACTCAAAATCAAAGTGCTTTAGATGATATTAAAATAGAAATTAGAAGTCTTCAAGAAATTATTTCCCAGCTTGATGATCCAGTTTATAAGATTTTAGCCTTAGGTGATAAAGAATATTTTAAGACTCAAGCTCAAGCCCTAGTTGAACCATTTTCAAATATAGTTGAAGGTTCACTAACATTACCTTTTGAATTTGAATTTACTGCTTTTGGGATTAATAAAGGTAATTGTTTAAAAGAAATTATAAAACTTAAAGATTGGTCAGAAAGGAAACTTTATGGCTTTGGTGATGGCGACAATGACATTAGTTTATTAAAGGTGTGTCATTATAAAATTGCTATGGCAAATGGATCTGAAAGATTAAAGCAAGCAGCTGATTTTATTAGTAAATCTAATGATGAAGCTGGAATAATCCATGCCTTAAAGCATTATCAGTTAATTTAGAAACTTGACAATTTTCTAGATTCACATTATATTTAAGTTGCGATAATCTAAGATATGAGTTTAATTTTTAGTATTAAGAGAGATAGTGGTTGGTGAAAACTATTTACAGAAATTAAGCTTACTCCTTAGTAGCTAGTGGTAGGAAATGACCACTCGGTAAAGCCGTTATCTTAATAGAGGTATAAATTTAGGTGGTACCGCGTTTTAACGCCCTGAAAGGGTGTTTTTTTATAGGAGGAACTAATGATAAATATTAAAGAAGATCCTAAGCTTAGTGTCTTAAATCACTCTTGCGCTCATTTAATGGCACAAGCCGTGAAACATCTTTATCCCCAAGCCAAGTTTTGGGTTGGCCCAGTGGTAAAAGAAGGTTTTTATTATGACATTGATTTAGGTGATGATGTTATTAAAGAAGATGATTTACCGAAAATTGAACGAGAAATGAAGAAAATTTCAAAAGATGGGAAAAGAATCATTCGTGATGAGATTACTAAAACTCAAGCCTTAGAAATTTTTCAAGATGATGAATATAAAATTGATTTAATCAACCAAATGGACGAAAATGACACGATTATTTCAACTTATCGTCAAGGTGATTTTATTGACTTGTGTCGTGGTCCCCATGTTGCTACAGTTAAAGAATTAAAGTATTTTAAATTATTGAAAATTGCTGGAGCTTATTGGAAGGGCGACGCTAATAATAAAATGTTACAACGCCTTTATGGAATTTGCTTTGAGAGTGAAGCTGATTTAAACCATCATCTAGATTTACTAGAAGAAGCCCGGCAACGTGATCACCGTAAATTAGGTAAAGAATTAGACATTTTTATGAATCATGAATTGGTGGGAGTAGGTTTACCACTATGGTTACCAAATGGTTCGACGATTCGCCGCATCTTAGAACGTTATATCACTGATAAAGAATTAGCTCTAGGATATGATCATGTTTATACCCCAGTTTTAGCTAGTGTTGATTTATATGAAACTAGTGGTCACTGGGAACATTATAAAGATAATATGTTTCCGGTAATGGAAATGGATAATGAAAAAATGGTCTTAAGGCCGATGAATTGTCCCCATCATATGTTGATTTATAAACATAAATTAGTTTCTTATCGAGACTTACCGATTCGGATTGGGGAATTAGGAGCCGACTTCCGCTATGAAGCAAGTGGCGCGGTCTTAGGTTTAGAACGAGTTCGAGCGATGTGTCAAAACGATGCCCATTTATTTGTGAGATTTGATCAAATTAAATCCGAAGTGAAAGGGGTAGTTGATTTAATTTTAGATGTTTATAATGACTTCAAAATTAAAAATTATAAGTTCCGTTTGTCATTACGTGATCCGGAAAATAAAGAGAAATATTTTGATAATGACGAGATGTGGGATTTAGCCGAAAGCGAATTAAGAAAAGTCTTAGATGAGTTAAAGATCGACTATTATGAAGAAATTGGTGAGGCAGCTTTCTATGGCCCAAAATTAGACGTTCAAATTGATTCAGCGATCGGTCATGAATTAACCCTTTCAACTTGTCAACTTGATTTCTTATTACCAGAACGCTTCGATTTAAATTATATAGATGAAACTGGTACTAAAGTTCGCCCGATTGTGATCCATCGCGCTATTTTAGGAACATTTGATCGGTTCACAGCATTTTTAATTGAAGAGTATAAAGGAGCTTTCCCACTTTGGTTAGCGCCAGTTCAAATTGCATTGATTCCAGTCAATCAAAATCATCATTTAGATTATACTAATCAAGTAGCTAAGTTACTTGATCAACATCAGATTCGCTATGAAATTGATGCCCGGGATGAAAAATTGGGTTATCGAATGCGCGAGGCTCAAATTAAAAAAATTCCCTACCAGTTAGTCTTAGGTGATAAGGAAGTGGCTGATGCAAGTGTCAATGCGCGAAAATATGGCGAAAAGGCTACAGAAACCTTTCAATTAGATAATTTCATTAAGAAATTATTAGATGAGATTAGGACCAAGCAATAAAAAAAGACTTCACTTATTATAGTGAAGTCTTTTCAGACTGTAGACAAACCCCTATGATATTTTAATTAAAAATCATACGGGT
>CAYUXU010000095.1:0-3540 GCA_964449005.1 uncultured Erysipelotrichaceae bacterium
TCAGCACTATTTAAGCCAACTGGGGCACTAAATTCAATCGTTTTAACTAACGGTTCGTCCTTACCATCTTTAAGAAAACTTCTTAAGGCAAAAGCAACTAAAACTAGTGCTATCCCACTAGTTAAGTAATAATAGAAATCATAATTTGGATAAACTAAATAACTATCATCAACCGCCAGTTTGTGCAAGACCGTGACATTCTCAAATGGTCGCAACCCACCAATTGCTTCACATTGAACTTTAGTTCCAGCAGGATCAAAAAGACAATGAGTTCGATTAGTATCAGTACTACCGCCAGTTCCAACATAAGTTAAAAAATCAGTAAAGTTTACTTCTTTCGGATAATTAATGGTAAAACGAAAACGATCAGTATAAACATCCCAATCTAATCCATTTAAATTCACATAAAGTAATTGTCCTAGTTCCTTATGTCGTAGTGGCTGACTTACCATCGTGTATGAAATTACATAGTCAACTGCTCCACTTAAATATTGATTAGGATTACCAATTCGAATCCTAACCCCATCTGGAAAGTTCTCAACTAAAGTTTGATGATCTAAAACTTTAATATTCTTAATTGGGAAATAGTAATTCTCGGAAACTTCTTTTTCTCCCGGAACAATTTCTCCCCAATTAATTGTTGAGCGACTAATTAAATTACGATAAATACCCCGACTCGGGTAATTAAAAAATACTTTTATCGTTTCAACTATTTGATACTCACCATTAGTTTTAAGGGTTAAATCAACATGATAATCATTAATTCGATAAGCTTCATTATCTGCAGAAATAGATATTGGAGTTAATAAAAAAGCCAGCAAAAAGAAAAGAACAAATATCTTTCTTTTCATATTAACCTCCTAAATTATAGCTATCAAACAAACTTAAAATTCGACTCTAACGTTTTCTCTTTGAGTTTCATCAGTAACTTCAAATAAAACTTTCTTCACAAAGCCAAAAATACCAGCGATGATGTTACTTGGAACAACATCAATCTTAGTATTATATTGAGTAACTGTTGCATTGTAGAATCTTCTTGCTCCAGCAATTTCAGCTTCCATATTCTTTAGAGATTGTTGTAAATCTAAAAAGTTTTCATTAGCTTTTAAATCAGGATAAGCTTCAGTAATTGCCATTAAACGGCCTAAAGCCCGTGATAAGTCACCTTCTGCTGCCAGTTTGTCTTCCATGCCTTGTGCATTCATGGCATTAGCTCTGGCTGCTACAACATTTTCTAAAGTTTCTTTTTCATGCTTTGCATATCCTTTAACTGTTTCAACTAAGTTAGGAATTAAATCATAACGCTTCATTAAATGTACATCCATCGCAGAAAATGCTTCATCAGAACGGTTTCTCAATTTAATTAAATTATTATAAGTCGAGACAACCCAGACCGCAAGTAGAGCGATAATTCCGATCACAATTAATAAAGGACTCACAGATGATAAATTTGGCATATTAATACCTCCTATATGCTTATTATTATATCTACTTATAAAAATAATGACAACTAAGTAACTTTATTTCAACTTAATTGAATTTTTGAAGTTCTTTGTTTATAATATAAATACGGGGATGTCCTGGTTTCGACAGGATTTAGCTGGATTTAGGCTGCAGTGGTGTGACTACCTAAAGGTCAAAACAAATTAACTGGAAACAGATTAGCTTACGCTGCTTAATTAGTCAACTTTAGACTTCAGCGCACATTATCATCATTTGTCATTGGCGATGGTAAAATGTGTCAGACACAATGACTAAGCGTTATTATTTCTGGCTAATAACGACAAAAATCTAACAGAAAACCCATAAATCGTTAGCGTCTATCCTATGATTTATGGTAAATCGATAGACTAAACTGTAGAGGTCTAAATGTGGGGCACTTTCTGGACAGGGGTTCGACTCCCCTCATCTCCACCAATAGTCAAATAAGCCTTATTTTAAAGGCTTTTTTTAATATTTGAGTTGTTTTGAGAAGAATTTGAGAAGAATTTTCTTCTCATTTTTTAAATAAAAGTATTAATTTACCACTTTTCTGATATATAGCAAAATACATATTAGAACCGAAATAACTCCATCCATTCAAGTACAATGTAGCTAATGCTTGTTCGAAAGTTAAACTATTTAAATAATTGTTCATAAATAATCCTCCTATTATATTGTTTGCGCTTAATTAGATTTTCCCTATTAAAAAAAGCCTCCACAATGGGAGGCTAAATTATTTTGACTGTTCTAATAAACTATCTTGTTTAAATGGTAATGTTTGATAGATCTTATCATATGATTTCACTACTCCATTACCGGTGTAAGGCTTGCTAAAATAAATCTGAAGTAATGGTTCAATAAGTTCAATATCGACATCAGTCTTATACTTCTGCTTAATACAACGTTTCAGCTCATTTATGAGTATCACTCTCATCTTAGCTAATTGCTCACTATCGTGTCTTGTTTGCCATGCTCTATCTGCTTTTTGTTCAGCTTCTAAACTATCAACCCGCTTAACAACATTTTTATATTTATTAATTTCTTCATTAGCATTTGTGTCAGTTTTGACTCTATCTCTATAACTTATAGCTCCAACAATCCCGCTTACAATTGTAGTTATTATAGATGATGCTAATATAATCATGTGACTCGTATCCATAAATATTCTCAACAGCTAAATTATTTAGCTTTTCTTTCTATCGTTATATCTAAACTACCTACTTTGATAGTTTCTTTAAAAGGCTTTTCCACTTCAATAACAACTGGTTCACACGGATCAGCTTCTTTATCTTTCAAAGTTACATAGTTTTCTGCCACGTAGACATACTTGTCTCCAAGTTTACACTTTACCCATATATAACCCCTAATCTTAGTAGTTATAGCAACTGCTTCTAATTCTTTACCCATAAAACCTGCGCTAAAAGCACTTGTGCTTGGATAATCTCTCATATTAAGTTCTTTATACGTAGTAGTTGCAATTTTAGATATTGGCGTTTCAGTATACTTCTCTAATTTAGCTATACTGTTTGGACTAATTGTTGTGAAGTTAACTAATTTACCAGGTTCAATAGCATACTTATTTCTAGCACTCGCAAAGTTCCAACCTGTAAACTGATAATCAATAGGAACTTTCCAAATCTCAAAGTGTAAGTGTGGACCAGATGAAATGCCGGTTGAATCGCCAATACCAATTACTTGTCCTCTAGTAACTTTCTCACCTTTTTTTACCAAGCATTCTTTCAGATGCACGTAAACGACTAAATACTTATAATTTTTGTTTGCGCTAGGAACATATAATGCAACTTCATAACCCGCTCCTGTCCCTTCATCTTTATCTCCTGGGATTCCATTACCGAACCATCCGGATACAGCAACTTCGCCGTCTGCAATTGCATAAAGATTTGTAATGCTTTTATTAGTCCGAGAAATCCAGCCAATATCATAAGCTCTATGATTTTCTTTATAACCTTGAGTGAGATATCCTTCGTCGAAAGGTTGTCTCATTAGCCTAATCCAACTTCATCTTCTAAATAAAAACCTTCATCGTAAGCAGGCTCT
>CAYUXU010000095.1:3550-3965 GCA_964449005.1 uncultured Erysipelotrichaceae bacterium
ATTGTTATTCCTTTTTTAAATATTTGGGCAACGTAATAAACCACTGCTCCCCAGAGAATCATTACTAAAGCATCAGGGATGGTATATTCAGTTCCGTTCAAGAGAACTCTTAATTCAGGCAAAATATGAGCTAATAACATTAAACCGGCCATTGACCCATAAATAACTGCGCCTTTAACAACTCCAGCCCATAAAATCTTCCAACTGAATTCTTGTTCTCTTTTACCTAAATAAGTACCTAAAGCAATGTTAATAACTATTGCAATAGGTATTCCTTCTAATAATCTGATAAGCATTTTAAATCTCCTTTTCTAGTTCCTCAAGCTTTTCTTGACACGCAATTAAAAACTCAATTTCATCATTTAGTTTCTTGTCTTCCTTTAATAGCTGACTTCGATAAACTATCAGATTATTG
>CAYUXU010000096.1:0-3906 GCA_964449005.1 uncultured Erysipelotrichaceae bacterium
AAAGTACTACCCAACCCCAGTTTAAATTAGCAAACAAGCTAAAAGATGTTCCATCATCATCTTTTAATGCAATAAAAACTGCAATCCCAGATAACGCCAACATTAATAAAAGATTAAACCAATAACTTTTAAAAATTCGTTTCGCAAAAGCCATATATTTACTTAAAGGACACTTAAATAAGCCTTCTTTAATTCCTTTCCGACGTTGGCAATACTTCGACTTAAAGCGGTCTTATATCCAGCTTCTCTTGTTGATGGTAACTTGTGATTAATCACGTCACTAATTAATCTAACAAACTCTGAAACAGAATTACCCATATAACAGTTCTTTTTATCAAAGAGCCACTCATCATATACTCCAATATCACGGACTACCACATTTTGTTTTCCCGCTAAGGCTTCTAAAACCACAATCCCTTCCGTTTCTTCAAAAGACGGGAAAAAGAAAACATCTCCAGCTAAAAAAGCGCCTTCAATAATTGGTCCTTTGACATAGCCTGGTAAAATGACATTTGGTGGTGCCACCTTTAAAGCTTCTCTAATTTGTTTTGGAATTAAATATTTAGCAGTAAAACCAAACCAAATAAATTTATAATCTGGTAAACGTTTTGCAACTTCAAAAAAATCCAACAAGCCTTTTCTTTCAAAATAAAGACCCACTGAAAAGACAACTTTATCTTCTGGACTTAGACTAAAATATTTCCGAAAAGCAGTAACCTTATCTTCATCATATTCAAATCTCGTTAGATCAATTCCATTAGAAATTGGTCGGATTGGGACATCAATCCCGTAATTTTTAATTAATGACTTGGAATATGGAGTTGGAGTAATAATTAAATCAGCACTACTATATAAATCAATTAAACGCCTTTTTAAAAAAGGAGCAATTTGATTTGATAGAATAAATGAGTTACGAAAATCTTCTTCCGTAGTATGAGCATGATAAATCACCGCTTTATTTTCTTTACGAGCTTTTTTAATCATACTAGCACTATTAGGGCCAACCGTATTAATGTGCAAAATGTCATAGTCTTCATCTTTCGGGTCAGTCGTGTAATTAATACCCATTAAACCCAAAGCTTGTTTCTGGTGGCTTAAGGCCCGGCCAATCCCTGAAGTACTAATTAGTTTTTCCGCTTCAAAATACAGTAATGCTTTCATTTTTACTCCTTATTCTTTTGATATTTCGCTTTAATTTCCGGAATGATTTCGGCAGGAACAAAAGCCGTTAAATCTCCCTCAAACTTGGCAATTGATTTGACAATTGAGCTTGATAGAAAAGAATTCTCTGGTCGCGTTAAAAGAAAGACGGTTTCAATTTCGTGAGCTAAAGTCATATTGACGGTTGCTAATTGCAGTTCATATTCATAATCCATTACTGCCCGAATCCCACGAATTAAAAATTTAGCACCTAGCTTTTTTGCCAAATCCACCGTTAAACCTTCTCCCACTACTATTTCAATGTTGGAATATTCTTTGGTGACCTTTTCTAACATTGAAATTCTTTCTTCCAGGTTAAAATCTGTTGTTTTATTATCATTAGTCATAATTGCGATATAAAGCTTGTCAAACAACATACTAGATCTTTTAATAATATCTAAATGTCCGTAAGTAACCGGGTCAAATGAGCCTGGATAAATTCCTATTTTCATCTTGATCCTTTCTGAAAAAATGTTACTTGAGTTTTACCGTAACTTTTTACCTTGGTCTTTTTCATTATAGCATAGCTATCTTTGAATATAGCGTCTTTTCCGCTTTCTAAAACCAATCTTCCACCTGGTTTTAATAAATCAAAAGTCGCAATCATTTCTAAAAGTTGATCAGCTTGATACTTTTGATACGGTGGATCTAAGTAAATTAAATCAAATTTCAAATTTAAAGCTAAACATTTCTTTAAAACTGAAATAAAATCTAATTGCCAAATTAATGTTTGATTAGCTACCTTCAAGTTTTTAACATTTTCTTTGATAATTTTAACTGCTTGAGGATTACTATCAGCCATATAGGCAAATTCCATACCGCGGGAAATTGCTTCCAGCCCCATCGCTCCACTTCCAGCAAATAAATCTAACATGACGCCACCATCAAAATAAGAACCTAAACTACTAAAAATAGCTTCTTTGACAATCCCACTGGTGGGTCGAGTTTGATTACTCTTTAAAGTTTGAAGTTTTAAAGAGCGAAATTTACCAGCTATAATTCTCATATTTTTCTCAGTCCATACTGTCTAATCAAGGCTTGAACGACACCCATCCCAATTAATAAAGCTAAAGTACTAGAACCACCAGCAGAAATTAGAAGAAGCGGAACCCCGGTTAAAGGAATTAAACCAGTAATGCCACCAATATTAAATACTAAATGAATAAATAAATAACTCGCCACTCCAATAAAAACAATCTTAGCTTTTTCATCATATACTCTGCCCGCATAATGAAACAAACGAATAATTAAGGCTCCATAAAGCAGAAAGACTAAACTAATTCCAACAATCCCTAATTCTTCGGCAATAATCGGAAAGATTGAATCAGTTCGAACTTCTGGAACATAACCATACTTTTGACTAGAATTACCCAAGCCAACGCCTGAAATACCACCCTTGACAATCGCAATTAAACTATTAATCACTTGATAACCATCACCACTTTGATCTAAAAATGGATTAATAGCACTTTGAAAGCGGGCGATTTGATAGCTTTTAATCCCAATTGACTTTAAAAACTCAATTCCAGGACTACTCATTAAGAAAAACCCAAAACCAACGACTCCAATAACTAAAAGACTAATCACAAGCTGAAATTTTAAAAATGGTTTATGAGTTGGAACTAAAAAGGTAATCGTTCCAATTCCAAGTAAGACAATCCCTGTTCCTAAATCTCTTTGAATAAACACGATTACAAAAAGATAAAGACTCCCTATCAAAAGCAACGGTTTTAAATAATCTCCATAAGAACGCTTACTTATTTTCAAATCCCCTAAATATATAGCACTTAAAAGGATTAAGACCACTTTCGCTAATTCACTAGGTTGAAAGGTTACTACTCTCCCTAAAATATTAAATCTCATCCAAGCATAAGTTCCATTCACAATTGGATAAAAACGAGCACTAATTAATAAACCTAAAGTAAAAAAAGCAATTAAGACAAAATATCGTTGAAAACGTCGAAAAGTAAAAATCCGGGAAATGATCCACATCGTAAGCCAACTAATACCTAAATAGATAAGTTGAATTCGCACTAAACTAAAAATTGGCCCAATCCCGACCGAAGCTTGTTCCATGCCAGCACTGCCTACCATAACTACTCCAAAAATAGCTAAAAAGAAGACTAAAATATAAATTATGGTATCGCTTTTTCCAGCTGGCTGGTTTGATTTAAATCGCATTAAAAATATCCTCTTTCATCTTACGGTCTTAATTTATTATACCATTATTTATAATCGCAAAGAAATAGTCCTTATTTTTTCTTAATACTAGTAAAGGCTAAAGTAATAATTAATAATCCTACTCCAAGTAGGACAATTGTTCCACCTGGTTTAAAATCAAAATAATATGCCAGAATAATCCCTGACCAAACTGATAATAAGCCAAAAAACATCGCCATGATTAAATTATGACGATAACTTTTAGCTAATTGACCAGCCGTAGCCACTGGTAACACCATTAAAGAAGATACAACTAAAACTCCGACAGTTCGGGAAGCTAAAGCGACTGTAATCGCAATTAAAATCGTAAAAGCATAGTTTACTAACTTCACGTTGATTCCCGAAAGATCAGCGGCTAATTCATCAAAGGCCACAAAAAAGAAAGCACGATAAAACCAAAACACCACTAAAAGAATGATGGATGAAAGTGCTACTATCAACCATAATTCAAAATTACTAATGGTAACAATACTACCAAAAAGAAAA
>CAYUXU010000097.1:0-3833 GCA_964449005.1 uncultured Erysipelotrichaceae bacterium
CTAAAATTCAAAACACACAGAATCCCTCGCAGTGAATTCGAAATCAAAAACTTAATTGAAGAGTTTGGTGATCAAAGAGAGTGGGATGGTTCATTGATCTTTGACCCCACTAATCCAGATCATCTATTATCCGAACCTAAGGTTTGGATGAAATGTCAAAGATGTGGCAGAGAGATTGAATTCTCCTACGAATCTCTGATTCATCTAAACTACGGTACTAAAGATTTACCTTACATCATGTGCACCACATGTAATGTTAAGAAAGGTATTATGTTCCCGAGAGACTTAATCGATTAAACATAACAAAATAAATCACTCTTTTAGCCTGTATCTCAAATAGGCTTTTTCTAATTGATTTATTTACTTTTCCTCCGTTTCAAGTCTTTTTGTCGGAAATGACGAACTTTCCTAGTAAATAAAATAAAAGACTAATTAAAGCAATTATGTCTAATTAGTCTTTTTTATCAATATTATTAAAGCTTTTATTTATTACTTGTCTCTAATCGCATCTATTGGTCGTTTGCGAGCAATTCTGAAAACAGGAATTGCAGCTGATATATAAGCAACACCAATACTAACAGCTAAGACTAATAAAAACTGTCTAATACCAAGGTTTAGAATGGTAATTAGTAGTCCATATTGTTCACGTAATAGATTATTTAATAAGTTAGTTGCTATAATTACTCCTGTCATCGCAATGACATAATTAATTAAAGCAATGATCAAGGCTTCTTTTGAAAAGATTGATAAAACATCTTTTCCGCGGGCTCCAATTGCTCTTAAAATACCAATTTCTTGTTTCTTATAACTGACAGATGTGCCAATAAAGTTAAGCAATAATAGTGAAGCAAACACGGCAAATCCAATGCCAACATATAAAAATACTTGTGATAATACTTCGATTAGACTATTAACATTATCTAACGTTGCCATTACAGCATTTCGCATTGAATATTGAACAGAACCGTCATTATCAAAATGGAAAACGGCGTATTTCTTTAAAACATCATTAGAATTATTTAAGTTTGGGGCAATTGCGCTAGTGTATGGACCTTCAAGTCTAAGCTTTAGATTTTCACCAGTTTCTCTACTTATAGCCATCGTAGCATCATAGGATGAATCACTTGCTGAATAATTATACACTCCAACAACATTAAAAGTATGATTAGTTTTTTGCTCTTGTCCTTGTGAGTTATATGTCGTTGATGTTAATGTAATATCAAAAGCGTTAAGATCATTCATAAAGGCAATTTCTAAATTTAAACGAATTTCTTCAAGTAACCAATAATATGTATACAAATACATATTTCCGTAGTTAGTTTTATCATCTTCATCCCATTCTGAAATAGGCTTAACATTTCCTTCTCCATATTGTTTGACTGCTTCAACTCTTATTTCTTCAATACTTCTTCTATTATATAGTTCCTCTATTACATCGGCTTCTTCAACTTTACCAGCTAAGAACTCTTTTTGGATGGCAGCAAAAGCGATAGCATTAATTAAAATATCTTTATCAGTTAATTGACTTGCAGTTTTATTTTTAGCATAGACAACATTTTCGCTCGGTAAAGAATTTCTTTCGTAGAATGAATGAATATAATTATCAAAACCATCATTGCGGTAAGACATGTTAAAGTTATTACTAAAGACATTAATTTTTAAATTTTCAAAGCGTTCTTTACTAATAAAGAACACATTATGATAACTATAATTCATTAAATTTTGAAATTCATTTTGAAGTAGCATGGTGCCGATTGAAAAATCTGTAGTCGGCGAATTTAGAACTTCAAAGCGTTCCAAATTAACCCCCGTATCAACAATTCCAACAATACGGTAGTCTTCACCATTAAGCTTAATCGATTTATTAATTAAATCTTGCGGGCTTTCAATGGTAGTAGTTGTATCAGTTTCAATATCACGATAATCATATTGTCTAAAAACATCATAAATGTATTTAGTAATAATAATATCATTAATTCCTAATGGTAGGGTTGGGGTTGGTCCAAAATATTTTAAACCGAAACTAGCATTAGTGTTATTTTTAAATTCCATGAAACCAGCTGAATTAGGAATTAAAATAGCCGATGCTCGATCACCGCCGTTGTTACCAATATTTTGATAATATGCAAATCTATCACTATTACCAGAATATCTAGATGCTCCAATTATCGGTTGAAAAGTGATGGTATCACTAATCTCATTTAGTGGTTTCAAATGTTCATCAGACATTAACATTTCCATATAATAACTATAGTTGTTGTCTTCTATTTTTCCACTAGCCGAAAATGATAAATAATCAACTCCTGAATCTCTTAAAGATGAAACCGTGGCATCATATTTATTGTAACTTCCTAAAGTGTCCGCTAAACCAAATAAAGCTAGTGAAATTGAAGCTAAAATAATTGAAAACACTAATCTAACTCTTTTGTGTTTTAGTGCTGAAGCACCCATTTTCAAACTAGCTCTAAATGGCATTTTAGAGCGGATTGGTTGATATGTTTCACCACTCATTTTGATAGCATTTTGAATAGTTTGAACGAATCTTGCTTCACCATTGGTGTAAGCTGTTTGTTCAACGTGTGTTAACGCTTGAACCTCGTTCTTTGATTTAGCTAAATACTCGTTAATAACTCTTAAATCCTCAGTAGTTAATTGATAACCTGCTGAAATAGAAAAACCATCATTATTAAACGTTATTGCACTTTCTTCACCGCTATATGATTCTTCTTGGTATTTACTGACATCGCGAATAATTTGTCCGTCTTTAAATTCAACAATTCTAGAACCATACTCGTCTGCGAAATCACGGTCATGTGAAACAACAATGACTAGTCTAGTTTTAGATAATTTCTTTAAGGTTTGTAAAACTTGAGTTCCAGTTTCACTATCCAAAGCACCCGTTGGCTCATCAGCCATAATAATTTTAGGATCTTTTACTAACGCTCTTGCAATCGCCACTCTTTGCTTTTGGCCACCAGATAACTCATTAGGTTTTCTAGCCCCGTATCCGCCTAGATCAACGGCTTCTAAAATTTCATTTAACCGCTCTGAAGTAGCTTTTTGTCCTTGCAATTCTAAAGCAAGTCCGATATTTTGTGCGACGGTAAAGTCGTCTAAAATATTGTATTCCTGAAATATAAATCCAATCATAGTATTACGGTAAGAGTCAAAATCACTTTGTTTAAAATCTTTACTTGATTTACCTTGAATTATTAACTCACCACTATCATAGATATCTAAACCACCAATCACGTTTAGTAAAGTCGATTTCCCTGAACCTGATTTTCCAAGTATAAAAACCATACCCGTTTCACCAATTGATAAATCAACGTTATCAAGCGCTCGAACCGGTTCCCCTTTTTTAGGTTTATAAACACGACTAATTCCTTTTAATTCAATCACTAACGTCACCTCTTTCAAATGTGTTTAAAGCATTAATAAGCTTATCTTTATCCTTAGAAAAATATTTAAGCCATACATAAAATCCATCAACAAAAATTTCTGCTAAATAATCTCTAGCTTCTGCAACTTCATCAGATCTTATTATTGTTATCATAAAATTCCTCCACTGCTCAATTGTTTTTCTAATTATAACATAATGATTATTTAAAGCAAAAATAAATCAATATCCTTTTGAGTAGCTCGTCTTGTTGGTGTATCATTAGACATAGTCTTAACTTCTAATTCAATTAGTTTTGCATAAATCTTTATATCAAAGTACTCACTATCTTTAATTGAGATGCCAAGATGAGCAAGATTATATATGATGTTTGCGGTAGTATTTTGCTCATCCTGCATTTCTACTTTGGGTCCTCTTTACCTTCTTTACCACC
>CAYUXU010000098.1:0-3731 GCA_964449005.1 uncultured Erysipelotrichaceae bacterium
AATAAGGGAGACCTCCTTATTAACGACATTCTAATAAATAAAAATTAACATATTAACCCGATTAATGCAAACCGCGTTTGATATGATACAATAATAAAAAGTAGGTGACAAAATGTCAGAAATTATTAGAAAATATCAAACCATTATCTTTGACTTAGATGGAACCCTTTTAGATACTTTAAATGATATTAGAAATGCAGGTAATTTAGCCTTGAGGAAACACAATTTTCCAACCCATAGTTTAGAAAAATATCGCAATACGATTGGAAATGGTATGAAAAAGCTTGTGACTGATCTTGCTCCTTCCTCAATTGATGAAACAAAGTTTAATTTATTGTATCAAGATTTTTTAAACTATTATGAAAATGAATTTGTCAAAACTTCTTTGCCTTACAATAAAATCACTGAATTGATAAACACTTTAAGAAAACACAATTACAAGTTAGCTGTTTTAAGTAATAAAAAAGATCAATATACTAATATTTTAATAAATATGCATTTTCCCAATACCTTCCAGGTAATTTATGGGGAAAGAAATGATATACCACGCAAACCTCACCCTCATAGTATCTATGAGATAACCGAAAAATTAAACGTTGCGCTAGCAAATACTATTTTAGTTGGAGATAGTTATGTAGATTATCAAACTGCTCTTAATGCTGAAATCTTATTCATCGGAGTAAATTGGGGTTTTAAAAAACTAGATTTAAAAGAAATGAACTCTACATCACTTTTAATCAATGAACCGCTAGAGCTACTAGATATTTTAGAAAAATTAGAAAAGGAATAATAATGCGCTTTTTACACACTGCTGATTGGCATATTGGAAAAAATCTTAATGACTATTCACTATTAGAACAACAAGCTGATCTCTTAAATCAAATAACATTATTACTGGCTGATGATACTTATGATTGTTTAGTAATTTCTGGAGATCTTTATGATCGAGCACAACCCGCAAAATCTGCTTTAGAGCTGGTAAATAAAACCTTTCATACTATTATCGAAAAATATAAAAAACCAATTTTATTAATTGCTGGTAATCATGATTCCGATATCCTTATTGATTATGGAAGTCAATTGCTTGAAAAACAACATCTTTATGCTCAAGGCACAAGCTTAAAAGAACCAAAAACGGTCCTTATTAAAAATACTACTTTTCACCTTTTGCCTTTCATTTCTCCTTTCGTAGCGGCGCCATTATATCAAAGAGAATTTGAAGATTTTAATGATTTATTAACTCATCAAATTAACACTATAAAATTAAATCCAAAGACATATAATGTTTTAATCGCTCATGCTTATGTTACATATGAAAGTCAAATCTTCGAAATGCAAGAAAGTGTCAGACCAATTAGCATAGGGACTGCTCAATATGTTGATGCAAAATTATTCGCAGATTTCGACTATGTCGCTCTTGGCCATCTACATCGAGCACAAACAATTGTCAAAGATAAAGTTTATTATAGTGGAGCTATTTATAAATATTCAAAGTCAGAAGCTAACAATATTATTAGTGTTAATGATGTTAGTTTTAAGAATAATCAAATAATTGTTGATAAGATTCCTTTAATATTAAAGAAAGATGTAAAAATCCTTCAAGATCAGTTTGAAGATTTATTGAAAAGAAAAAGTGATGATTTTGTTTATATTGAACTGCTCGATAGTTCTTTTCACTTACATGCGATTAATAAGTTACGCGATAATTATCCTAGCATTTTAGGATTAGAGTATCCAAAATTAACTACTAATTACGAAAGAGATAACAAAGATAAAGAAATAATAAAGACTTTGAGCCCTGACCAACAATTTGAAAACTTCTTTGAAAAGTTTTCTGACAAAAAATTAACGATTTCGCAAAAAAAATTAGTCAAAGAAATCTTCGAGGAATTAAACCATGATCATTAAAACTCTAAAACTCCAAGCCTTTGGTCCATTTCAAGATTTAATTGAAATTGATTTTTCTAATTTTCAAAGTCAAGATATTTTTCTGATTTCAGGACCTACTGGGAGTGGAAAATCTACTATCTTTGATGGCATCTTTTATGCTCTATATGGAAAGCTCGCTAATTCCGAAAAGACTAAAGAATCAGATCTCATCAAAAGTCAATATGCAGACCATAATACCGAATGTTTTGCTGAACTTTCATTTGAACACTTAGGAACTGATTATACAATTAAACGCTCCCCTACCCAAACCATTATCGGAAAACGAGGGCGTGTTATTAATCAATTAAGTCAAGCCCAATTTAGTGGAGGAAATTATTATCTTGATAAGATTATTGAAATAGATAATAAAATAGAACAATTAATTGGCTTAAAAGCTGATCAATTTAAACAAATCGTTTTATTACCACAAGGAGAATTTCAAAAATTATTATTAGCGTCAAGCAATGATAAATTGGAATTATTCAGAAGAATATTTAATACAGAATTATTAAACAACTTCAAACTAAAATTAGATGAAAAATCAAAAACTGCCCGAGAAAATATTGCACAACTAGAAAATACAATTTCCGCTCAGTTTGAGCTTTTACCAAGTGAATTCAAAGAAGGAGTTGATGATAAATTTCATGAGAAGGTGATTAAATTGCTTAATGATGAAGTTGAGAAACTCACTAACAACGAAAAGATAACTAGTACTCATTATAATAAACTTACTTCTCAACTGACCTTATTTAAAAGCTATTTAAGCTTAAAAAAAGAATTAGAAGATAACCAAATGATTTGGAATACTTTAAAAGTTGAAGCAACTAAAATCGATGAAATAAAAACTAAACTAAAGTTAAATGAAGCTTCTCAAAAAGCAGAAAATCTCTCAAATAATCTAAATAATTCTCTAAAGAAACATGATGAATATCAATTAAATATTAAAGAAGAAAATAAAAACTTAAATCAACTTAACGATGAACTAACCAAAAAAAATGAAGAGTTTACTGAGATCGAGGCTTCCTATAAAGGCTTAAATCTGAAAAGAAATGAATTACAAGAATTATCTGCAACTTTAACTTTATTTAATGAGATGAAAAAATACCTTTCTTCAATTAACGATTTAAAATTAAGTCTAGAGAATAATCGAGGTCAATTAGAAGAAATAGATAAAAAGCTTCTTGATGTTGAGCAGCAGATTGAATATCTTGACAAATTAGAAGAAGAATTTAAAAGTCTGAATGTTGATTTAAAGGATCTAGAGCAGCAATTAGATAAGCTTCAAATTGTTGAGCAAGAAACCAACAAACTAAATCAGTTAAGAGATAATTTGAAAGTAGTTCAAAATAATTTAAATGCAGCTTTTGAAAAACAGCAAAGCTTTCAAACAATCTATCATCATCAGATTGCAGGAATTTTAGCTATAGAACTGACTGAAGGGAAACCATGCCCAGTTTGTGGTAGTATCCATCATCCCGTTAAAGCAACCATGGTAGATGAAAATATTTCTTTTGAAGCTGTCAAACAGGCTCAAAGTGATTATCAAAAAATTAATAATGAACTTTATAAGATTAAAACAAATATTTCTAATTCTGAACTTCTGGTCAAAGAAAATATTTTAAAAGATAACTTAACGCGATTAGATTTACAAAATTCTCACAAAGAATTAAAAGAAAAAATTTCTAAGATTGACCTCTCATTAAAGGACAAATCACAACTGCTTGATAAAAAAATTAACCTTACGAGAAGTATTGACGCATATAAAAAGACCATAGCTACTTTAAATGGTCAAATCATCGAAC
>CAYUXU010000099.1:0-3705 GCA_964449005.1 uncultured Erysipelotrichaceae bacterium
GGACATGGTTTATCAACTAAATCATAGCCACTAGCAACTTCACCATTAGTGAAAAACTCTTGATAATGACAAGATTGGCAATAATAATGTGGTGGTAAAGGATTAACTTCGGTAATATCGGCCATCGTAGCGACTAAACTAGAGCCAACAGAACCCCGCGAACCAACGATATATCCATGATCTAAAGATTCTTTTACGAGTAAATGGGCAATATAATAAATCACCGCAAAGCCGTGTTCAATTATCTTGCCTAATTCTAACTCGAGGCGGTCGGTTACAACTTGTGGGAGATTTTCACCGTAACGCTGTCGAGCATTGTGATAACAAATTTCAATTAATTTTTGATCGGCATCTTTAATAAATGGAGTATATAATTCTTCTTTAATCGGGCTTAGTTCCGCTATTTCATCAGCGATTAAATTGGGATTAGTCACGACAATTTCATAAGCTAAATCTCGATCTAAGTAGTCAAACTCAGCTAGCATCGCCTCAGTGCTACGGAAGTGTTGGTCAGGAGCTTTTGTTTCTTTCCGGAGTCTTTCATCACGATAATAAAGCGGATGGCGCACTCCCCCTACTCCTTGCGCTAAAATATAAACATCACGTAAGACTTTATCTTCTTCACCTAAATAATGACTATCACTGGTAGCTACAACCATTTTATTTTCTTTTTGAGCGGCTGAAATAACTTGACTGATTACCGTTTTTAAGTCCGCTTCACTTTTTAAAACTTCACGAACTAAAAGCGGACTATAGTTACTAAGTGGTTGCACCTCGATATAATCATAAAATTTAATTGCTTCGTTTAAATCATCGAGACTACGGTATAAAGCGGCATTAAAAACTTCACCATTAAAACAAGCTGAGCCAATCAATAGATTTTCTCGATATTTACTTAAAACACTTTTAAAAATTAAAGGATTAGCACTAGTGATTTCTGAAGCATCATCAACCTTCGCAGTTGTCGCTAAATATTCAGTATGAGCCAAAGTTACTAGTTTAAATAAATCTTTTAAGCCTTGGGGATTTTTCGCCAGTACTGTAACGTGGCGAGGAATTGTTTTCATAATCGCTGTTTCATCGACTAAGTTTTGAATATCTTGATAAGTTTTACAATCTTTTTTATAAACTTCTTCCATTAAATTTAAGAAGACATTGGTTAAAACTTCAGCGTCATAGTCAGCACGATGGGCACTACTTTCATCATAGTTAATTCCATAAAATCGTGCTACATAGCCTAAAGCATGATTGCGGCGATAGGGATGAATCGTGCGTGAAAGATTTAAAGTATCAATAACTTTATTTTTTAATTTTGAAAAGCCATGTTTCACTAATGCTTCATTAATAAAACCAATATCAAATTCCGCATTATGAGCCACCAGTGGTAAATCTCCAAGAAATTCTTTTATTAAAGTAATTACTTCGGATAGCTCTGGGGCTTGACTTAAATCACTCTCATTAATACCAGTTTTACTAATAATAAAGTTACTGAGGGTTTGTTTCGGCTTAATAAAGTACTGGCGACTTTCAACGACTAAACCTTGTTTGACTTTGATGGCTCCAAATTCAATAATTTCATCAAACATAACTGATAATCCGGTTGTTTCTAAGTCGAAAATAACAAATTCATCATCAATTAAAGAATCATCAGCATTAAAAACAAGTTTCATGCCATCATCAACTAAATTAAACTCAACGCCATAGATAACTTTAATTGTTTGGTTTGGGTTTTGGCGATTTAAACGATTGGCGGCATGTTGAGCCTCAGGAAAAGCTTGAATCACGTTGTGATCTGTGATTGCAACTGCTCGATGACCTAAGTTATAAGCATAATTAACTAGTGCACTAGCACTATTAATACCATCCATTTCAGATTTATTAGTATGAGCGTGTAATTCAACTCGTTTTTTGTGGGCATTATCACTAACTAAAAACAAATCGGTGATAGTTTCAATTTTTTCTGCTTTTAAAACTAAATCTCGTGAATATCGGTCATATTCAACATTGCCATAAGCTCGAATCGATAAACCTTCTTCTAAAGCCTCCAACATTTCTTTTGAAAAACGCCGACCTTCAAATAATTTTAAAATAAAAGCACTATTTTCATCAAAGATGAAGATAGTAACAATTAAGTTGCCATTAATCCGGTTCTCAATTTTATCAATTTTAAATATTTTCCCAGTAATAACGATTCTTTCAATTTCTTCGGTAATTAAATCTAAGCTTTTAACAGCTTGAAAGGCTCTTTTAACTGGATAGTTGTTTTTTAGTTTTGGAAGTTGACCATTACCATTATTTTCATTAAGTTTTACTTTAACTTCGTTATAATCAAAAGTGTCATGGTAAAGCTCAAAATTGATACTTAGTTCTAGATAACCTACTAATTTCAAATATTCTTCTAATTCTTTACTAGCCTCTTCGGCTAATTCTAAAGAAGCCGCATCAGTAAATAAACATGCGACTTGATTTTTATTAATTTTGGTTAAAGGAATTGTGATGCCGAGATCACTTTGGTGACTTCGATAATAATAATCAATATAATCATCAAGATATTGGTAATAAGGTTGCGTAGTTTTAATTGAAAAGACCACATCTTCCACCATAAAATAGTTTAAAGCATGATTTTTTAAATCTAAATATAATTGTAATGGTAAATTTCTTTTTAAAACGAGGCTAATCGTAATACTAGCCTGGTTTTTCTGATAAACCACTTTTTCAATTTCTCCACCTTGAAAAAAGTGGTGAGAACTTTTCTTTAAAGGAAGTTTTTCAAGAAATTTTTCTAAACTACGTTGCATTACTTTAGCCACCTCTTTAATATGATAGCATACAAAATTACTTTCCTAAACTGAAGTTAATTATTTTAAAAAAGAAGTTGACTTATGGTAACTTCTTTTCTAATCTTGCTTTAAAAGTTAACTAATTGGGCCGTTTCTAGTTAATAGGTCGGATTTTATTTTAACTTAAGTATTTCTCCTATAGAAAATCAAAATAAGCTTAGCGAGCTTAAAATTGACCTATTTCACTAATTTATCAAAGGCATTTTTGGCCGCTTGTTGCTCAGCTTTCTTTTTACTAAAACCTCGTCCAATCCCCAAAGTAATATCATCTAGCATCACCGCTACTTCAAATTCAGGACTATTTGATGGTCCAGCCACATTGATTACAATATATTGAACCGTTTGACGAGAGTCAGCTTGGACAAACTCCTGGAGTTGTGTTTTATAATCAATGATCGCGGGTTTAATATCGGATTCTTTTTCAAAATCAAAGACTTCTGCCAAAATAATGTCTACTGCTACAAATCCTTGATCTAAAAAAAGTGCTCCAACAAAGGCTTCAAACATATTAGCAATTAAAGAATCGCGTTCTCGACCACCACTTTTTTCTTCACCTTGACCTAACATTAAAAACTGATTTAAACCAAGTTCTCGCCCATAGTGAGCTAAGGCTTCTTCACGAACTAAAGCGGCGCGCAAGGTGGTCATTTTCCCTTCATCTAAAAAAGGTTCAATTAAAAATAATTTTTTGCTCGTCCAAAGTTGTAATACGGCATCACCAATAAATTCTAAGCGTTCATTATCATAATGGACTCCCTTATTTTCATTAACATAAGAGGAATGAACAAAAGCTCGTTGAATTAATTTTTTATTGGCAAAAGGCACTTGCCGTTCTTTTAACCATTTAAAAATTGTCATATGTCTC
>CAYUXU010000100.1:0-3685 GCA_964449005.1 uncultured Erysipelotrichaceae bacterium
AACTTGGGATTTGTTTGCACGTGGAGATACTAAAGGTATTTTTCAGTTAGAATCAGATGGGATGAGAAATCTTTTAAGACAATTAAAACCAGCTGAATTCAATGACGTCGTTATCGCAATTGCCTTATTTCGGCCAGGACCAATGGAAAACATTGGTAATTATTTAAAGGCCCGTTTTAACCCAACTAGTATTAAATATTCCCATCCAATCTTAGAAGATATTTTAAGTGAAACCGCTGGCATTATTATTTATCAGGAACAAATTATGGAAATAGCCCAAAAAATGGCGGGATTTTCTCTTGCTAAAGCTGATATTATGCGCAAAGCAATGGGGAATAAAAATTTCTTGGAATTAAAAAGCTTAGAAAAAGATTTTATTGATGGAGCGGTTCAGTTAGGCATTGCCCAAAGTCTTGCTGAAGAGACTTACTTATTAATTTTGAAATTCGCTAATTATGGCTTTAATAAAGCTCATAGTGTGGCTTATGGGCTGATTGCTTATCAAATGGCTTATTTAAAAGCCAACTATCCTCATGAATTTTTTACAGCCTTATTAAATAGTGTCAAAGCTAGTAGCTCGAAAACTAAAGAGTATTTAGATGAAGCCGCGCTGAGCGGAGTTAAATTTTTACCACTTTCCATTAACCATAGTGAATTTGATTATAAATTGGAAAAGCAACAAATTCGCTTACCACTTACGATTATCAAAAACGTGGGAAGTGTTTCTGCCAATCAAATAATTGAGGCACGCCAACAACTTGGTGCTTTTCAAGATTTCTTTGACTTTGTGGCGAAAGCAACTTTTTATAAAGTAAATAGTAAAGTAATTGAAGCGTTAATTGACGCTGGTGCATTAGCAGAGTTTAATGAAAATAAAGCTACTTTAAGAGAAGCAATTAATGAGGCTTTAGTTTATAGTAATTTAATTACTGTAATTAAAGATGAGAAAAGTACTCTTGACTTCTCATTAGTCTCAAAACCAAGTCTCACCCAGCAAGTTAGTTCACCGTTATATGATTTGGAAAAAGAAGAAGCAGTTTTAGGATTTTACTTATCTGATCATCCCTTAGTTGCAATTAAACACCAATTGAAATATATTGGTAGTAATATCTTAGAAATTAAAGATAAAGGTGGCGACGTAGCTACCTTAGGAATTATTAGTCGCTTTAAACCTTATCAAACTAAAACCAATGAAGCAATGGCTTTCTTACTTTTAAGTGATGAAGTTGGTGAGATTGATGTTGTGGTATTACCACAACAATATAATAAGGTATCTCGTTGGTTAAAAGAAGAAGAATTAATTTATGTAACCGGAGAAATTGATAAGAAAGGGGCCTTACTAGCGAAGTCAATTCGTCAAATTTCTTATCGGAAAGGAGCCAATAATGACTAATTTACTTATTGTCGATGACGAAGTTAAAATCAGAGATGTAATTTCTGAATACGGCCAAGCTTATGGCTATCGAGTATATCAAGCCAGTGATGGCTTAGAAGCCTTAGAATATATTGATCAAGGAAAAATTGATTTAGTAATTTTAGATATTATGATGCCAGAACTTGATGGATTTTCCACCTTGAAACAAATTAAAAATATTGAAAATCTACCAATTATTATGTTAACAGCCCGTTTTGAAGAGCACGATAAACTCTTATCATTTGAGCTAGGTGTCGATGACTATGTGACGAAACCTTTTTCTCCAAAGGAACTTTTTGCCCGGATTGAGGCTGTTTTAAAACGTTACCAGAATAAACAAACTACTTTAAAATATCAATTTGAAAATTTAATTATCGATGTTAGTGGTCGTGAAGTTTATATTGGATCAAAAAAAATCAAACTAACACCGAAAGAATTTGAATTATTAGTTTATTTAGTAAGTAACCAAAGAATTGCGATTAGTCGTGAAAAATTACTGGAAGAAGTTTGGGGCTATGATTATTATGGTGATGATCGAACGGTCGATACTCATATTAAAATGTTACGCCAAAGTTTATTAGAATATCGTAAATATATTATTACGGTGAGAGGAATGGGATATAAATTTGAAGTTTAATTTTCAAAGTTATCATTTTAAAACCTGGTTATCTTTTACTACCTTCGCAATTGCTATTTTAGGTTTATTGTGGTTTTTAATTGGTGCGTTTTTAGATCCTTATTATCGAAATATCAAGATAAATTCTATGAAAAATATTGTTGCTAATATTAGTGTTGTCATTGAACCTAATAGTACTGATTTTGCCTTTGAACTTTCTAAAATAGCTCGTGATCGCAATATTTGTTTCTATTTGGTTAGTGAAAAGGGTCAAAAAACTTTTTTTGATGGCATGGGAGTTAACTGTTATATTTCTGCTAGTAGTTTTAACGAAGAACCATTCTTGGTTGATGAATTTATTGATGAAATTAAAAATAGCAATAACTATGAAGTCGAACAATTTGTCACTAATCAACGCTTTTCTAACCAAATGATGATTTATGGTACGAAAATCTCACAGCATCTAGGGGGATATTTTTTAATCATTAACTCAGGAATTGAACCAATCGATTATGGTAGCTTTATAATTAAAGAAATGTATGGCATTTTAACTTTTATTGTTTTAATCATTGCGACGATTGCTTCCTTTATGATTTCTTCAAATATGAGTAAGCCAGTTATTAAAATGACCGAAAGTGCTCGTAAACTTGCTACTGGTGATTATGAAGTTAACTTCGAAGTCGAAAAGAATAAATATCAAGAAATTAAAGAGTTAGGGACAACTTTAAATTATGCGACTCAAGAACTCTCGAAGTTAGAGAGTTTAAGAAGAGACTTAATCGCCAATGTATCTCATGACATTAAAACTCCTTTAACGATGATTAAAGCTTACGCCGAAATGATTTTAGATCTTTCTGGCTCAAATAAAGCCAAACGAATTGAGCATTTAAAAGTAATTATCAATGAAGCCAATCATCTCGATGTTTTAGTAACTGATATGTTGGAATTATCACAACTTTCATCGGGCAGTTATACTTTGAATTTAGAAAAGGTTGATTTATATCAAATCGCCCAGGAAATTATTGCGGTTTTTAAAGGGATGAGTGAACTTGCCGAATGTGAAATTGCTTTAGTAGGTGAAAAAGAAACCTTTGTTTTAGTCGATAAAGTTAAGATTGGTCAAGTTATTTATAATTTCATTTCTAATGCTGTAAAACATTTAGGAGACGATCAAAAAATTAGCGTCGAAATTAAGCCGGAAGTAGGGGATGAAGTTTCCTTAATTGTGACTGATCATGGTCCTGGTATTGCTAAAGATCAACTGCCCTATATTTGGGATCGTTATTATAAAATTGATAAAAATTATCAAAGATCAAAGCAAGGTTCTGGTCTTGGTTTAGCCATCGCTAAAGGTATTTTAGAAGCTCACCAAGCTGATTATGGTGTCAATAGCGTCGTTGATGAAGGCAGTAGTTTTTATTTTAAATTAAAACAAACTAAAAATGAATAATTATCAAAAAGACTATTTGCCTTATAGTAAGCTAAAACTATATCAAGATCCAAAACTTTTTAAAATAAACACTGCTACATTTTTATTAAGCCAATTTATGAAAATTTATCCTGGAGAAAGTGTGCTTGATATTGGGACCAATAATGGTGCTTTAATTCTTGAAGCTAGTAAATATACCAAAGGGCGTTTAGTCGGAGTTGAAATA
>CAYUXU010000101.1:0-3624 GCA_964449005.1 uncultured Erysipelotrichaceae bacterium
GAAAACATTGAACGAGTTAAAAACCATTTAGTAAAAATGACTGATGGGAAAACTGTTCACGTCAAAGTTGTTGAGATTGCTAATCCTGATTTAGATGCATTACTTGTAGCTAGATCAATTGCTGAACAACTAGAACAACGGGCTTCTTTTAGAACTGTTCAAAAAAGAGCGATTCAACGCGTGATGCGAGCTGGAGCTAAAGGTATTAAAACAATGGTATCAGGCCGCTTAGGTGGTGCTGATATGGCACGAAGTGAAGGCTACTCAGAGGGAGTTGTCCCACTTCATACCTTACGGAGTGATATTGATTACGCTCATTATGAAGCTGACACAACTTTTGGAAAGTTAGGAGTCAAAGTCTGGATTTGCCGTGGTGAAGTCTTGCCTGGAAAAATGGTGGTTGAACCTGAAGCACCAAAATCAACGGCACGACGTCCCCGTCGTCCACAACGAGCTAATCGTCCAAAAGATCGAAATACTACAGGAAAAGAGAATGTAGGTAAGGGGGATAATTAAGTCATGTTAATGCCTAAAAGAACTAAATATCGTCGTCCTCACCTGATTTCATATGAAGGTCGCGCTAAAGGGGGCCGGACGGTTGCCTTTGGTGAATATGGTTTGGTGGCAGAATCTGGTGGTTATGTTAGTAACCGTCAAATTGAAGCTGCTCGGATTGCGATGACAAGAAGAATGCGTCGTGGTGGGAAAGTTTGGATTAAAATTTATCCCCACTTAGCTAAAACGAAGAAACCACTTGAAGTTCGGATGGGTTCTGGTAAAGGAGCTCCTGATGGCTGGGTAGCAGTAGTTAAAGCGGGACGCGTCATGTTTGAAGTAGCGGGAGTTAGTGAAGAAGTAGCTAAAGAGGCCTTACGTTTAGCTAGTCATAAACTTTCAGTTAGAAGTCGCTTTGTCAGAAAAGGAGAGGTGGAATAGTGATGAATATTCAAGATATTCGTAAGAAAAGCAGTGAAGAATTGCTTAAAGAAATTTCTGATCTAAAACAAGAACTATTCAGCCTGCGCTTTCTGCAAGCTACTGGTCAATTAGAAAATCCGGCACGGCTTCGTCAAGTTAAAAAGACGATTGCCCGTATGAAAACAGTTATTACTGAGCGGACGCTTAGTGAAGCACGGTAAGGAGGAAAATTAGATGGAAAGAAATAGACGAAGAGTTTATCGTGGTAAAGTTGTTTCTGATAAAAGTGATAAAACTATTATTGTAGAAATTACTACTTCAAAAAGACATCCTCTTTACGGTAAACGAGTAAAATATTCAAAGAAATTTACTGCTCATGATGAAAACAATGAAGCTCAAATTGGCGACTCTGTCATGATTATGGAAACAAGACCGCTATCAGCAACCAAGCGTTTCCGTTTAGTCAAAGTCACAGAGAAGGCTGTAATTATCTAGTGGAGGTAGAAAGATGATCCAAAATGAATCAAGATGCCGGGTAGCTGATAATTCAGGCGCTAAAGAAGTTTTAGTAATTAGAGCTTTAGGTGGTAGTAACCGTCGTTACGCTAATATTGGTGACATTGTGGTTTGTACCATTAAACAAGCCATTCCTGGTGGGCAAGTAAAAAAAGGAGAAGTTGTTAAAGCGGTGGTAGTTCGTACAAAACGTGGCGTTCGTCGCCCTAATGGTACTTATATCCGTTTTGATGACAATGCGGTTGTTATCTTAAAAGATGATAATACACCAAGAGGAACCAGAATTTTTGGTCCGGTAGCACGAGAACTTCGCGAGAAAGATTTCATGAAAATTGTATCTTTAGCGCCAGAAGTACTATAGGAGGTTAATATGAGAATTCAAAAAGGTGACAAAGTCAGAGTTATCACAGGAACCAACAAAGGCACTATCGGGAACGTTTTAAAAGTTTATCCAAAAACTGAGAAAGTTGTAGTGGAGGGCGTTAACTTAGTTAAGAAACATTTAAAGCCATCCCAAATTAATCCTGATGGTGGAATTATTGAAAAAGAAATGCCAATTCATGTTTCTAATGTCATGATTTATGATAGTAAATCAAAACAAGTTAGTCGCATTGGAATTAAAGAAGAAAAAGGAAAACGAGTTCGGGTTTATAAAAAAACCGGGGCGGTGATTAAATAATGGGGAATAATATGAATCGATTAAGAGATAAATATCAAAGTGAAGTTGTTCCAACTTTAGTTAAGGAATTTAATTATTCATCAGTAATGCAAGTTCCTCGTTTAGAAAAAATTGTCGTTAATATTGGAGTTGGGGATGCCATCGCAAACCCAAAAGCCTTGGAAGATTCAGTAGCGGAATTGACCGCTATTTCCGGCCAAAAGCCAATTATTACTCACGCTAAAAAATCAATTGCCAATTTTAAATTACGTGATGGAATGGCAATTGGTTGTAAAGTAACGCTCCGTGGCGAAAGAATGTATCAATTTCTTGATAAATTATTCAATATTGCTTTACCAAGAGTTCGTGACTTTCGTGGTGTTAGTAGTGATGCTTTTGATGGGAGAGGTAATTATACTTTAGGAATTAAGGAACAATTAATTTTCCCAGAGATTAACTATGATCAAGTTTCAAGATTGCGTGGCATGGATATCGTAATTGTGACTTCAGCCAAGACTAATGAAGAAGGCAGGGCTTTATTAAGCCATTTAGGTATGCCATTTGTCAGAAGAAGGGAGGACTAAGCGATGGCTAAAAAATCATTAATTAATAAGAGTAAGCGGCCTCAAAAATACAAAGTTCGTGAATATACACGTTGCGAACGTTGTGGACGTCCCCATTCTGTATTAAGAAAATATAAATTATGTCGTATTTGCTTCAGAGAATTAGCTTACAAAGGCCAAATTCCTGGTGTTAGAAAAGCAAGCTGGTAGAAGGAGGAAGTTGTTATGATGAATGTAACCGATCCAATTGCGGACATGTTAACTAGAATTCGTAATGCACTTCAAGCACGTCACGAGGTGGTGGAAGTTCCTGCGAGTAAAATTAAAGTTGAAATTGCCCGAATCCTAAAAGAAGAAGGCTTTATTGAGAGTTATGTAGTTTCTGGTGATATCAAAAAGAGTATTACTATTGTCTTACGTTATGGCGCTAATAATCAAAAAATTCTTAGCGGCTTAAAACGAATTTCAAAACCAGGACTAAGAGTTTATGCAGAAGTGGATTCAATCCCCCGAGTTTTAAATGGCTTAGGAATTGCGATTATTTCTACTTCGGCAGGTATTATGACAGATAAAAAGGCGCGAGCCGCTCATGTTGGCGGTGAAGTTCTCGCTTACATTTGGTAATAAAGGAGAAAGAAAATGTCACGTATCGGAAATAAGGCGATTACCATTCCGGCTGGAGTTGAAGTTTCAATAGCTAGCGGGAATGAGGTGACTGTGAAAGGTCCCAAAGGTACGCTAGCACGTACTTTTGACGCTTCATTAGAAATTGTTAATGATGCAGGTATTATTACAGTTAAGCGGCCGAACGATTTAAAATTAACTAGACAAATCCACGGAACTACAAGGTCATTGCTCTATAATATGATTGTTGGAGTTAGCGAAGGATTTTCAAAAACATTAGAATTAGTTGGGATTGGGTACCGAGCTCAAGTTAATGGTAATAAGCTTACCTTACAAGTCGGTTTT
>CAYUXU010000102.1:0-2497 GCA_964449005.1 uncultured Erysipelotrichaceae bacterium
GCTGGGGTTAAACTTTCAAAGATCGGATCTTCATTATATTCTTTGTTTAAAACTAGCCAAAATTCAATGCCGGTTTCTACCATTAGTTTTGGTAAAACTTTATCTAAGCGTTCTTTTAAAATTTCATTAATAATTTGGTATTGCTTTTTTAAAGGGTAAACTTTCACTTTCTTGCTCACTTTAAATTCTAATTAAAATTAATTCTTGTTGTGGTTCAACTAGCCATTTTGTGCCGGTTTCCGTAATTACCACGTTTTCTTCAATACAAATTCGACCTTCGGCAATCTCAACACTTGGTTCAATCGTAAAGACATTCCCGACATCAAGTGGGGTATCAATTAATTCTGGTCGATTATAACGAGGTCGCCGATTCGCTAAAATCGTGCCTCCATCATGGGTAACGTGGCCAACTTGATGACCTAAAGCAGCATTCCAAGAATCATAACCATGATCAACAATCATATGGCGAGCCACTTGATCAACTTCAAAACCGGTAACACCGGCTTTCATAAATTCTTTAGCCACTTTAATTGCGTCTCTCACTAAATAAAAAGCCGCTTTAACATGCGCCGGGGCATCCTCTTCATCATCTTTTAATACATAATACATTCGTTGTAGATCACTACAATAACCGTTTTTACTAACACCATAATCAATATTAATTAAATAACCTTTAACTAACAGGGTATCGGTAATTGGGCCATGCCCTTGCGGTACCGCTGGATCGACCATGACACTCGGACATTGCGACGGGGCCCAACTCATTTGATAGCCATCTTGATAAGCCACAGCTTGTAAGTAGTTATATATTTCAATTGAGGTCATGCCAGGATGACACATCGATGGAACTTGTCTTAAATATTTATCGGCTTGAATAACACAATCTTGAATCTTGGCGATTTGTGAAGATGTCTTGATACCACGAACTTTTGAAATAATTGGAAAAGCACTAACAATTTCTCCTTGAAAGTTAATCTCTTTAAAAACCTTCTCTAACATTAAATACATTCCATAAGTTAAGCCATCACTGCTGGCATCACTTTTTGAATAATTTAAGGCTAAACGTTTTGGTTTTAAATTTTTTAATACTTCTCCAATTGTTTCCGCCATCGTGGCTTTATATTCAATTACTTCATCAATCCCAGTAATTGCTTGGTAACCATAAACATCTAATGGCGAGACAATCGCCAAACATTTCTTTTGAGTAAAGATTAATGTTGTCGCAATAATAAAGTCGATTTCCCCTAAAACCGGCAAAACCGGCTCAAAACGCATAATCGACTCCCGCCCAGTAATTAACCAAGCATCGATTTGATTAGCTTGCATCATTTCATAAATAATAGGTAGTTTTTCTAAATCCAGTTTCACGGTAAATCTCCTTTAAAATGAGGGCCTAAGCCGAAACTTAGGCCCGAAATAACTTAAACTTAATTTGCGACGTCAACGTACCAGAGAGCATAGCCAGCTTGTGGGCTATAATCAATTCCGGTAGTACCATCTTTTAATAAGTATATAGTCGCATAACCAAATAGAGGAATAACGTTAGCTAAATCTCTCACTAAGTATTCTTCAGCCTCATGTAAAGTAGCCATTCGTGTTGCCACATTAGTGTCAACTTGAGATTTCTTAACGAGACTATCATAATGGTCATCACCCCAAGAACGATCTTTTTGGTTCCAACCAGCTGCCATATCTAAGTAAGTTGAAGGATCCATATAGTCTGCAGACATGGCATGACGCGCTAATTCATATAAACCATTAGTCCGGTCTTCAAAGAAGGTTCTAATTTCACCAGTCTTTAAAGTTACATCAATCCCAACAGCCGCCCATTGTTGTTGCATAACTTGAGCTACTAAATCATGCATTGCATTTTGGTTGTAGTAGTAAGTTAATCGCAACTTATTGTTGGCATCAAAGCCAGCTTGCGCTAATAAAGCTCGGGCTTCATCTAAATCAGTTTTAACTAAAACATCAACCTTGTCTTGTTCAGTTCTAAAGTCATCGCTAGCGCCACTAATGCCTTTTGGTACTAAACCATAAAGTGGATAGTAGGCATCTCCCGCATCTAAAGCTGTCACAATATCATCACGATTAATCGCTAGTTGGAGTGCTTTTCGAACTCGAACATCATTTAAAGCTGGATTATCAGTAAAAGTATTAATTAATGCAAAGTAGTTAATTACTGAATCAGTAATAATCAATTCTGGTTTATCTTTGTAAATTGAAGTCACATCGGAACTTAAGGAAGTTGCAAAATCAATTTCACCATTTTGGAAGGCTAATAATTGAGCATCCATATCAGTCATGATTTTTCCAACTAAACGATCAACTTTGACATCATCCGCAAATGGGAAATGTGGGTTTTTATCCATAATGAATTCTTCAGCACTATCAATCTTGACAGTTTGGAAAGCACCATTAGTAGGAACTTTAGGATTTAAAGCCCAGCTTGAATCATGCTCTTTCGCAAATTCAGAACGCAGTGGATAAAAGACAC
>CAYUXU010000102.1:2507-3513 GCA_964449005.1 uncultured Erysipelotrichaceae bacterium
AGACACCCGAAGGCATTAAGTTAACGAAATAAACCACTGGATTTTCTAAAGTAACGACTAAAGTTAAATCATCCGTTGCTTCAATTCCGATATCAACCATGTCGGCAATGTCAGCTTTGGCTTCACCATAAGCTTTAGCATTTTTGACATAGTCAGTAATAAAGTATGAATAATACGAATCAGCTTCGCCCATTCCAACTGAACGTTTCATACCAAACGCATAATCATGTGCTGTTACCTTTTGGCCATCTGACCAATAGTTTTCTTCATGTAAGTTAAAGGTATAGACTAGTCCATCATCTGAAACACTATAATCTTTAACTGCATTATAGACTAAACTACCATCTGCTCCAATTGAAAACAGTGGGTAATAAAGTTGGTTAGTAATAGCTGAAGTAACCGCATCAGAACCAACAGCTGGATCTAATAAGTCAGGCTCTCCACCAATTGCGTAAGTGAAGACTTTGCCATCAAAGCTACTACTACCACCACAAGCTACTAAAGAAAAGCTTAATGCAATCGTTAGTAGTAATAATCCTATTTTCTTATAAGTGTTTTTCATATCTTTTCCTCCTATTTTTCATATAAGAAACATGCAACTTGTCGGTCACCAATCTGGGTCATTTTTGGTGTTTCTCGATGACATCTTGCGGTGGCTTTCGGGCACCTAGTCACAAAGACACAACCTTTCGGTGGATTTAATGGGCTGGGTAATTCACCTTCCAAAACAATTCTTTGTTTTGATTTCGCAATTTTTGGATCCGGAATTGGGATCGCCGACAATAATGCTTCCGTATAAGGGTGAAGTGGTCGATGATATACATCATTACTAGGACCACTTTCCATCATCTTTCCTAAATACATTACTCCAATCCGATCTGAGATATGTTTAACCATACTAAGATCATGGGCAATGAATAAATATGAGATACCAAGTTCTCTTTGAATCTTTTCTAATAAGTTAATAATCTGAGCTTGAATGGAGACATCTAAGGCCGAAACCGGC
>CAYUXU010000103.1:0-3512 GCA_964449005.1 uncultured Erysipelotrichaceae bacterium
GTTAGGAGTAGCGTGGTTTCGGACTGGAGTTCGATTCTCCACAGCTCCACCATTTAATCATCAAATACACTTCAAATCAAACCATTTAACCCCTTAAACACGATACTTCATCATAACCTTTGATAAAATACGATACAATACAATACAAGGAAATGTAACTACCTAAGTTACATTAGAAGCTACATTGTAGTATCAATGATGTAACATTGAATTATGATGTAACAAAAATCATAATAAAGGTTAGATATGCCGAGAGTAATCACACCACTTAATGATAAACAGATACAGGCTCTTAAAGCAAAAGATAAAGCATATACTAAAGCAGATGGTAACGGGCTACAGTTATTGATAAAACCGAACGGCTCTAAATTATGGGAGTTCTTATATCAAAGTCCTACTCAATTAAAAAGAAGAAAAACCTCTTTTGGAACATATCCAGATACTACATTATCAAAAGCAAGAGATAAAAGAACCGAGCACATTGCCAAAATTAGAAACGGCATTGACCCATTAGACGAAAAACAAGAAGCCAAAGAAACCAAGATACAAGAAAAGATAAAAGCTACAAACACCTTTGAGAAATTAGCAAGAGAGAGGCTAGAAAAGCAAAAGGACACTATAAGTGAAGTCCACTATACCAGAACTATAAATGCTCTTATTAATGATTGTTTTAATTATATCGGCGATAAGCCTATTGACGAAGTTGTAGCAAAAGACCTCATCGAGATACTAAAAGTAATGGCTGATAGAGGTGTGAATGAGAGTGCTAGAAAATTATTTTATTCAATTAACAAAACTTTCAAGTGGGCGGTTGCAAACGGGTTAGCAGTAAGAAATCCAGCAGCAGATATTTTAATTGAAGAAATTTTAGGAGCTAAAACTAAAAATAACTATCCAACAATCACAGATGATAAAGGCATAAAAAATCTACTAATTTCTATCAAAGAATATCAAGGCGACTATTCCACTAAACAATCTCTTCTTATGTTGGCTTATACTTTTGTAAGACCTTTTAATATTAGATATGCACAATGGAGCGAGATAGACTTCAAAACTAAACAATGGAATATACCAGCTAAAAAGATGAAGAAAAAAGCTGATTTGATTGTACCTCTTAGCGATACGCTCATAGAACTTTTAAAAGATTTACAGCAGTATTCAGGTGACAGCCCTTATTTATTTCCAAGTACAAAAAGCAAAACGACACCGCTTAGTGATGGCGCATTATTAGGAGCTATAAGACGAATGGGATACACAAAAGAAGAATTTACACCTCATGGGTTTAGAGCAATGTTTAGCACAGTATCACACGAAAAAAGTAACTTTAAACATGAAGTGATAGAAACTCAATTAGCTCATAGTGTAGGCAATTCCGTCAGTCAAGCATATAATAGAGCCAAGTATCTTGATGAACGGGTGGAGCTTATGCAGTGGTGGAGTGATTATCTTAATGAGGTGCAAAAATGAATAACTTAAAAAATAGATACGAATGGAACAACACAAAAGAAATTAGTAACAAAGAACTCTTTGAACTATTTAATAAAAAATCATTAAATGATAAACTTATTATTTACAGATTGTTATCGAACATAAGAAGAATAAATTTAAGAAAATTTTGGAATGAAGAAAAAGAAAAAGAAAAAGAAAAAATCAGGGAACAAGAAAACGAGGCACATAGAATTTATTTTACAAAAGTAATCAGAGAATTAATAAAATATGATTTATTAGATGAAGATTCGCAGAGTTCTTTTGATGCAAAAATAAAGGAAGTACGCAATTATTGTGAATTTGATACTATCCTAGAAGCTATAAATCATATACTTTATAATTTAGATGAGTTAAGAAGCAAAGACCCACATAATGAGAATGACTTAGATACTCGTTTTTATAATGCAAGAGATAATTTTATAAAACATCTACAAGCAAATAAATATCATAGTCATATGATTAGAGAAATTGAAAAAATAAAGTATATTAATCATGTACCAACAAAAGAAGAAAAACTACAAACAGCAAAAGATAAATTATATACTTATTTACTAGAAGATTGCAAAACTAGTAAAAAAAATGCTTTGAATATAACGAATATTTTAAATTTATTGAAAAAAACTATCCTCGACTAAAGTTCCTCAAATTTGAGGAACTTTCTATCTTCCATTACATAATCTAACACCATACAATACATACAAGATTAATCAAATACAGTTCAAATTTTTAAGTTCTGTATAGCTACCCTTTAGCTAAGGGGATAATACTTGAAAGAGTATTTAAGGCGTTTACGATGGAAAAAAGATATTACAGAGCCAAAGAATTGGCGGTGTATTTAGGTGTATCAATTACAACAATTTGGAACTATGCAAAAGAGGGAAAATTAACAGCAAAAAAGTTATCAGAACACGCAACAGTTTTTGATATTCAAGAAGTTGATAAGCTCTTTGATGTTGTAGAGGCGGTTTAGTATGGCAAAGAAAAAACTATCTCATACAGCTAGAATTTTACAGAAGCTATTACAAGGCGAAACTCTTATTAGTTCAGATGTATTTGCATCAAATACTAATCAGTATTTTAACCACATAAAAAATCAAGGAATTGAGCTTATAGAGTGGAATGACCCGACAGAGGGCAGACACTTAAAAAGAAAGCTCAACAAAACAGAAGAGAATATCGAGAGAGCGACAAACTATCTCAAAAAACTCTCAGGTACTTTAGATGCAGCGGGGAGTCATTGACTCTATGAACATCAGTAGCCAACACTTAGAAGATTATTTTTTCAGTGATGATTATATCATTCAAACAATCAAAAGTATTAGTATTTTTGAGCCTAAAATATGGTTACAAACTTTTAAAAAGTCATTAACTAGGAATATTGTAGAAGCTAAAATTTTACATACTTCAACGGGCTTGATGCTACCGATAAAAAGATATGCCATAAGCCCTCATAAACAGACTTTAGAGTTTGCAGGGCTTCAAGGTTACAATGATAAATCAAAGCTTCTTAGTGAGCTACTGAATGGATTGTTAGAGCATATACAAAACGAAACCGTTACAAGATTAGATATTGCGATTGACTACAAAGGCAAAGTACCAAACAAAGTGATAAAAAAACTTTGTGAAGACAGAGAGCCTTTTAGATATTGGAATACGACTTATTACAAGACAGCTAAAGAGAAAAAATCAAATACTCGTTTGAATATCAAAACTTATAGCAAGTCTAAAAAAGAAAATCTTAGTGATGACATGGAACGCATAGAGTTTAGTTTTACGAGTCAGTATCTACAAAATACTACTGTTAAAAACTTAGATAAATTATTTCAAAAAATGGAGAAAACAATCAAGCGATTTAGTGGCATAGAAGTAAAAATTCTATCCCTTTAAGTTAATAGCTATGTTTTTCTACACAAACCCTCACTTTATCCCAAGAAATAGGGCTTTAGAGGACTTGAAAAAAGTAACAAAAAAAAAGGACAAAAAAAGATGAAAAATATCAGAGCAGAATTTGAAAAACAGTTGCA
>CAYUXU010000104.1:0-3412 GCA_964449005.1 uncultured Erysipelotrichaceae bacterium
ACGATTCCTTCACTTATAGTTTTATCAAATTCATTTGTAGTTATATTCTTCATCTAATCACCAACTTTCTCAAAAAAAATTATAGCACATAATTTAAAAATAACTATTAAAATGCTTAAAGCTTACTGGCAGCAGCTTCATCAATGATTAAAGTCACATTAGGGTGATTTTGTAAAGCACTTGATGGAACTTCAGCAGTAACTGGGCCATGAATTGTATTGTAAATTGCTTCAGCTTTGGAAGCACCACTAGCCAGTAATACGATCTTTTTCGCTTTTAAGATTGAAGCAATTCCCATTGAGATCGCTTGAGTCGGAACTTGGTTCGGATCATTTTCGAAGAAGCGGGCATTAGCTTTAATCGTATCCTCAGTTAAATCAACCACTCCGGTTAAACTATCTAAGGGAGTATTTGGTTCGTTAAAGCCAATATGGGCATTAGTACCAATCCCCAGAATTTGAAAATCAATTGGATACTTGTCAAGTAAGACTTCATAAGCTTGCCCTTCAGCTACGATATCCCTAGCATCACCGGCTGGAATATAAACCTGGTCAAAATTAACATCTAAAGTATTAAATAAATTAGTCCGCATGAAAGTATAATAACTTTCGGGGTGATTTTGTGGTAAGCCAATATACTCATCTAAATTAAAAGCTGTCATTTTTTGATAACTAGTTTGATTAATTAAATGATCTTTCACCATTAATTGATATAAACCAACTGGGGTACTCCCAGTGGCAAAACCAATTGTAGCATCTGGCTTTTCAATAATTAAAGCTTTCAACATTTCAAAAGCTTTCTCACTTAATTCTTGATAATTTTTTACAACAATTACTTCCATTTTTCTCCCTTTCTTAAAATACTGTAATATGGTAAGTTACTAAACGAAAACGATCTGGTTCAACAAGTGCTGTCGCATCGCGTTTCGCAAATTCAATTTTACTAGGAGTAGTGCGTCCTAATCCGAGCCATGGTTCCAAGCAGACAAATGGAGCCTCCGGAGTCCAAACGGCTACAACCGGAAAACCAACAATTCCAACTTTCACTCCATGACTACCATTAGTCATAATAATTTCATCACTACTAATTTCGGTAAACATCCAAGTTGGATGTTCTTTGAATTTTTTATAATCAAGTTTAATTTTTTCGACAATTTGTTTATTATCCCAAAGATTACTATAAAGTGCGTTTTGATTAGAAAATTCAATCCAATAATCATTAAAGTCTTCTGACTTAATTAAAGGACAATTAAAAGCCGGATGTAACCCAAAATTAAAGGGTAATGGCTTATAATCAATATTTCTTATATGGTAAGCAATCTTTAAAGTATTCTCAAGTAAGGTATAAGTAACATAGATTTCAAATTGATGGGGATATTGTTTTAAGGTTTCACTGTTAGAGCCGTATTTCATCGTTAATGAGTTTTCATGCTGACTAACAAATTCAAATTCAGCATATCTTAAAAAACCATGATTTCCCATTTCATACTCTTCATTGTCAAAGTGATATTTATTATCAACTGAACTACCAATCACGGGAAATAAGATTGGATTACGATTCCCCCAGTATTTTTGATCGCCGGACCAAATATATTCAATCCCACTATCCTTGGCTTTAAAACTAGTGATTTCCGCTCCTTTTAACGAAAACTCAACTTGGTAGTTGTCATTACTTAATCTCATTTCAAATGGCTCCCCTTTGGTACTCTTAGTTGCAGACCTTTTTTCATCATACTAAAAATAATATGATTATCCTTAAATATTTCACCATCGCAAGCATAAGTGACGACAGTTTCACATTTAAAGTCAAAATTATCTAACATTTTGTAAGCAATTTCGGGAACTCCTTGATGTTTTCCAGAGAAATATTTTGGTAAAAGTGGAATAATTCGTCTTAAAGGTAAGTTTTCTACTAAAACCGCGTCAAAGCATTCATCTTGAATATCAGCATTATAAGCTGGAGTGAAACCTCCACCATAATACTTACCATTCATAATAGCGATTAAAATAGCGTCCATGCTAAAGCTTTCTTGATTAGTAGTAATGGTACAAGCCATGTTTTTAATTTTAAACATTTTATTTAAAGCGCCAATTAAATAAGCTCCTGATTTTGGAATATATTTTCTTTTCTTTAAAACTTCATTCGTGTACTCGGCAACTTCCGCATCAACTCCCATACAACAAGAATTTAAAAAGCGATGTTCATTGGCGATTCCATAATCAACCGAAACAACTTTGCCTTCGATAGTTTCAATTAAAATATCTTTTAAATTAAGATGTGGCATATTTTCTGAAATCGTTCGATAATAATCATTTCCGGTTCCGGCAGGGATGACTGCCATCATAACCCCATCCTTACGGCCATTTAATACTTCATACGCGGTTCCATCGCCACCAACACTATAAAGACAAACTTCATCTTTAATCGAGTAGCGACTGGCTATCTCGGTGGCATGACCCGGGTGTTGTGACTCGTGAATTTCATATTGACTCTTATCAGAAAAATAATTTTCAATTATCGGAATTAAAGATTTAGATTTTTTTGTTCCAGAAATTGGATTAATGATAAAAATATGTCGCATCGTAATTCTCCTTTAAATAAATTCAAACTTTACAAGTGCTTTTGAGACTCCATCATTTTCAATACTATCAGTTACATAATCAGCAACAGCTTGAGCTTTTTCAACGCCATTAGCCATTGCAACTCCAAAACCAACTGCTTCTAACATTGTAACATCATTAGAGCCATCACCAAAGGCCATTACTTCACTCATGTCAAAGTGCCATTCAGCAATTACTTTTAAGATGCCGTGTTTTTTATTCATACCTTGCGGGGTGATTTCCCAAGCATAATCCCAACCAACAATTTCGTTGTCGCCAACTAAATTAAAAGCTTCAGCTTTATGGTTTAAATCTCTTGTAAAAAAGACAAAAGATGTTACTGGTTCATCATTATGTAATTTTTGGCCAGGGATAACTTGATATAAATAATCCGAAAAATACATAACCTCTGGATCTAAGACACTGCCATAAAAACCATCTCCCACGCTATCAGTCCAGCGATAAGGGATATTTTCTTTTTCAAAAAAGGCAAATATGTCTTTAATCATTGCCGGATTAAAGGTTACAATATCTAAGTGGTCTTGATACTTAATAACCGTTCCAGCACCAGTGATTACCACATCCATTAGATCGATAAACTCGGTTGGAATATTCGCTAATTCCGCCAATGTCCGACTGGTACAAATTCCTAGCTTATAACCTTTTTCTTTTAAAATCTCTGAATACTTTAAGACGTTTTGCGATAAATCTCGGGTTGGATGGTGAAAAACCGTGCCATCTAAGTCAAAGAAAATCGCTTTAATTTTATCTTTTAAGGCTAAATTCATTTACACTAAAATCTCCCCATAAGC
>CAYUXU010000105.1:0-3351 GCA_964449005.1 uncultured Erysipelotrichaceae bacterium
GAACTATTTATTTATTATTTAGAGAAAGAGGTACCTTATGTCTCGTTATAATCTTAACCAAACCATCAATCTCTTTAAAATCTTAATTAAAAAGCAAGCAAAAATATCATTATTATTTTTTAGCTTAATGATGATGTTTGGCCCAATAAGATTTTATTTCTCAATGTTTTATAATCTTTCATTAGATTTTTACTTTGATAAACAAGGTAGTTTAATCGCTAATCTTCTGATTTTTTTACTATTAGGTGTCTTTTTTGCGATTATTTTAGCTTTTAGCTATTTTCAATATTTAAATAATTCTAGTGAAAGTGAATTTATCGCCAGTTTACCTATCCCGAAATCATATTACTACTTAGTTAGTTTTATAAGTGGCTATTTAAATGTCGTGATAATTTATTTATCAGCTTTTATTATTAATTCGATTCTGTTATTTATTTATAGTGGTTTCTTTAGTATTTTACCCGCTATTTTCAGTTTAATTTCAATCTTAATCTTTTATGTTATTGTAGTTTTTGCATTAGTTAATTCAGGAAATATTTTAGATACTTTTACCCAAATTGTCTTAATCAATTTGTTACCTCTAATCGGATTTTTTGCGGTAACACAACTCTTTAGTAACACGATTGTTGGTTGGTCAGTTTTAAACTTCTACAAATTATTATGGCTAATTGTCCCAAGTTTTCCAGTTGGATATACTTTGTTATATTTAGGTGCTTTACCTAATCCCATAACAGAGCTTAGTAAGACCGTTTTCCCATATTCTTTAAGTTTCTATTATAGTTTTTGGTTTCTTCTAGCGGTAGGTTTCTTTTTAATATCACTTTATATTTATCGAAAAAGAAAAGTTGAATATTCTAATACTTCGGGAGCACATAGTTTTATCTCTAGTATTTATTTAATTCTCTTTACGATATCTTCCCAAATTTTATTGACCTTACTTATTAGTCCTTTTATTATTTTACGAATTGATATCATTCTATTAATGCTTATTCCTTTAGCGATTACGATGATGTTTTATCTTTTAGTTAAAGCTATGATTGATCGTTCCTTTATTAACTTTGCCCGTAATATCCTTACATATTTTGTGATTGGAGCTCTTACTTTAGTGTCAATACAGACTTTCTCTATTACTCAAGGTTTTACCCTTTTTGAAAAAGACCTAGAAGTAAATGAAATTAGTTCAGTTAAATTAGATTATCGTACCAACTGGTATGGCTTATCACCATTTGCTATTTACTCAAATATTCTCTCTTCCCCTAATAATGATTATTATTATTCTTCAGGATCTGAACTTGAGTTAATGATTAGTGACCCTGAGGAAATCGCAAGTTTACTGGAATTAAGTTTAAAGTGGGAAGATTACTATCAGGAATACTATAGTTCAGTTCAATACTTCCGTTACACCTTAAAAGAAAGTTCGATTAATACTTTTGATAATTATACTTATGTCCGTAATGCCAGTGAGATTGATATTACTTTTAATTTAAAGAATCAGAAATCTCACACGAAAAGCTTCATTATACCAACTAATTGGACAAAAGATTTATTACCATTTTTTATTGATAATGAAAAATATATAACGAAATTTTCTAACTATCAATCAAAAGATCCATTAATACTAATGATTGCAAAAGGTGATACAATTTATAGTGATAAAACCCTTTCTAAAGCCGAAGAAAAAGAGCTTTTTAGAAAAATTAGTAATGACTTTGAAAGTTTAGATTTAAACTCGATTGATTATAATTATGTCGCTACTTTAAGCTTCAATAATGGACTTTATGTACTCGTAACGACAGAAATGCCTGAAACAATCGCTTATCTAAAAGAATTAAATTTAGAAATGCCTGGTCCAGATCTTACTTTATCTTTCGGGAAAGAGTATTATCTCTTGTTGCCAAATTCTAATCTCTTCATTTTCCATAATTTAAATGTCGATTTTAGTTTTTTATCGCTTTATTATAGTGATGCTATCCAGCATGATGAGATTTTAAGTTATCTTACTTTAACTAATGAAGAAGTGAATGCAATAAGCGAATATCTCTTACCGGTTGGCAATAGTAAGGAACCCTTTGGATTAATCATTGGTTTTGAAAGTGAGAGTACGTATTTAATTCCACCGCAACACTTAGATCAAATCCGACAATTATTTAAAGATAAACCAATTAAAGAAAAAACCTTCGAAGATTTCTTCGAAGATGATTTCACGCCAAAATAAAAGTCACAGCTGTGACTTTTATTTTATCTTAGTTCCATTTGGTAAATTATCTACTGTGACTACTTCTAAATGATTCTCAGTAGTTCCTGCCAATATCATTGCTTCGGACATAAAGCCAAAGATAGTAGCTGGTTTGAGGTTAGTTACCAGAATAACTTTTTTTCCAATGAAGTTTTCCGGACTAACATGTTTTGCGATTCCACTGACTACCTGAACTACTTTATGACCAATGTCAATTTCGGAAATTAAAAGCTTATCAGCTTTTTCATGTTTTCGTGATTTTAATACTGTCCCAACCACTAGTTCGACTTCATTAAATTGTTCAATTGAAATTTGTGGTTTTTCTTGAGGTTTTTTCTCACTGAAATCAGCCGCAATTTTTTCTAGCATAACTTTTTCATCAATTCTTTCAAATAATACTTTCGGTTGATTAGTTACTTGATATTTTAAAACAGTTTGACCAAAATTAACAGTTGAATCATAACTGGCTTCTTTAGTATTTAATTGAACTAAAATATTTTCACTTGTCTCTGGGGTAAACGGGCTTAATAAAACTGCTGCTATTCGTAATACTTCTAAAAGATTAAATAATACCGTTTCTAAGCGATCACTTTCGGCAACATCTTTTGCTAAAATCCAAGGGGTTGTTTCATCAATATATTTATTAGCTCGTTTTAGTAAATCAAAAATTACATCAATGGCATCAGCAACTTTAAAATCAACCATTTTCGTTTCAATAGTTGAAGGTGTTTTAAGAGCTAAATCAATTAATTGTTGGTCCAATTCGCCATTAACAGCTTTATTACTAACTGAACCAGAAAAATATTTGTTGACCATCGCAATAGTTCGATTTAGTAAGTTTCCAAGAATATTTACTAGATCTGAATTGGTTCTTTCAATAACTAATTCCCAAGTCAAGGTTCCGTCATGAGCATATGGCATTTCACTTAAGACATAATAACGAACGGCATCAACACCAAAATATTTGATTAAATCATCTGAATAAATTGTATTACCGGTGGATTTACTCATCTTACGGTCACCAATTAAAAGCCAAGGATGACCAAAGACTTGTTTTGGTAGTTCAATATCTAAAGCCATCAACATAATTGGCCAATAAATAGTATGAAAGCGTA